>CALBGD010000027.1 GCA_937893735.1 uncultured Clostridia bacterium
AACGATGGAGTACATCAGTGCCATTCCGCAGCCCGCGCTGAGAAGCTCCGCAG
The DNA here is from genome assembly GCA_937893735.1 of uncultured Clostridia bacterium. GTDB lineage: Bacteria > Bacillota > Clostridia > Oscillospirales > Ruminococcaceae > CAG-115. Next base: position 54 of record CALBGD010000027.1, read on the forward strand.
AGGAAGCCGCCGTGAACCGGAAATCCCCGGGCTTCACGATGAGGAACGGGCGCTTCTTTATCAGGTAGACAAGGCATACCGCCGCAGAAACAAGCTGGGCTATTACGGTCGCGAGAGCCGCGCCGGCGACTCCCATCTGCATTGCGCACACCATCAGGAGGTCAAGCCCGATGTTCAGCACCGTGGAGATCACCAGGATAACCAGCGGGATAACGCTGTCGCCCACCGCGCGCAGCACGGCGGATTCCAGATTGTAGAATAGCGTAGCCACAAGCCCGATATCCACAATTATGAGGTAGGTGCGCGCCTCATCGAAAATTCCCTGCGGAGTATCCAGCGCCCGGAGCAGCGGGTCGATGAACACCGCAATTCCAACGATTATCAGCGCTGCCGCAGCCGCCGAAAACGTGAGAGTCCGGGCGATGGTGCGGCGCATTTCGTCATGGTCGCCGGCTCCGAAATTCTTTGCAATGATTATTGCGAAGCCGGTGACAAGCCCGTTGATGATGTTGAACATCAGCGATACCACCGCCGAGGTGGAGCCTACCGCCGCCAGAGAATCCTGACCGAGCTGTCTGCCGATTATTATTGTATCTGTGAGGGTATACGCCTGCTGGAACACAAGTCCCAGAAGCACGGGGAGGGCAAAGCCGATGATAAGCTTCATCGGCTTGCCGGAAGTTAGTTCTTTCATATCTTTTCTTTTGTTCTCCGATTATATGTATCTGTTTTCTATACCAGCATTCCTATAAGCTGGAATCCTGCGATTCCGAGTATGCACACGATTCCGCCGATTATGTTGAGCTTTGTGCACTCCTCTTTTCGTATCACGCCGATGAAGAACAGCGCCACAAGTATCATCGGCTGAATGAACGAGTAGTTAGCCATGCTCTGCTGTGCCACGATGTTCTCAAGGATCAGCCCGATAACGTTCGGTATCTTGGTGAGCCCCACTATGAGCACGGCTTTCGGCTGTTCCTTGCAGAGTTTTATCGGGTGCACGAACGGAGCCAGCCCTACCGCTAGGATAACCAGCGCGAAAAACAGCGACAGCGTGGGGGAAACGCTCTGCTTCGTGAAAGTCACGATAAGCCCGTAGCCGAACTTGCACAGCAGATATCCCGCCAGCGGAAGCAGGATCTTCAGGTAATTAATTTTCTTTCCGCCGGCTTTGGCTATCATGAAGAGCCCCGCCGCCGTAACGGCGATGAAGCAGAATTTCCACACCGTGACCAGCCCTAGCGCCGCATTCCCGAGGAGCAGGTCGGTCCCGTAGGACAGGAACACCGTCAGCCCCAGCCATGCTTTCAGCTCAAACGCGGACATCTCTTTCAGTATCACCGCGGCAAGCTGGAATTCAAGGAACTTTGACAGCACCATCAGCCCTATGGCGAGGAAAGCCGTGAAGCTCCCGTCAAAGTGCCTGCTGTCGAACGGAAGATACGCCAGCATGAACAGCGAGGTCGCCGCCGCCATTATAAATGTCAGCGTGTTTCCGTTCATTTTTAGCTTTGCGACTGCGTATTTGTCGCTGAGGGAGCATATCGTGTAGCACACGACTACCGCAAGCATCAGTGCCATGTTATTCCTCCGTTATCTCGTACTGGAGGTTCTCGTAGTGCAGGGTCATGCCGATATCCGTTCCCTCCGGGAGCAGGAAAAGCGCAATAAAAAGCTCCTCTCCGGAGCTGATATCCGTGAGTGTCGCGTATTCGCCCTCTATCTTTGTTACCTTGTAGTCATGCGGTTCCATGGTGTTCTCCTTTTCTCTTTTTATCCTTATTATTGTATCACACTGAAAGCCAAATTGCAAGAAGATTTTTTACGATTTCGCGGGGTGGTGTGCAACTTCATTCCAACGGCTTGACACGAATGATAAAAAATGCTATAATGCCTATAATACTACGATTTCAGGGGGATTCCGGATATGAAGAAAATGCTTTTCACCTATAATCCGAACTCAGGAAAGGGAGCTGTAAAGGCGGCTCTGTCGGATATCCTGAGTGTATTCACGCGTGGCGGCTACGACGTCATGGTGCACCCGACAAGCTGTTCCGGAGACGCGATAGAGTTTATATCCCGCCGCGCCGGGGAATTCGACCTGATAGTCAGCAGCGGCGGCGATGGAATGCTCCACGAGCTTTCCTACGGGCTGGCGGCAAGCAAGGTGAACGTTCCCTGCGGGTACATACCCTCCGGCACGGTGAACGACTTCGCCTCCTCGCTGAATATCCCTAAGGACATGATAAAAGCTGCTGAGATGATAATGCAGGAGAATTACCTGCCGGTAGACCTCGGGCGGTTCAACGGCGGTTATTTCGCGTACATATCGGCGTTCGGGTGGTTCACGGACGTAAGCTACGTTACCAGTCAGAAGAGCAAGAATGTACTCGGTTCGTTCGCGTATTTCCTGACGGGGCTGAAATCCTTCGAGCCGAAGTACCTCAAGGAGAACTCCGGCCGCGTTAAGATAACCTGGGAGGACGGTGAAATCGAGGACGATTTCATCTACTGCATGGTGGGAAACACCCACTCCGTCGGCGGAATGAAGAACCTTGTCCCGGACGGTGCCTCCCTTACGGACGGAAAACTGGACTGCCTGTTTGTCAAGGCTCCGAAATCCCTGTCCGACCTTGACGCGATAAACCGGTTCATGGTGAACCACGACTGCGATACGGATATGGTGGTGTCGTTCAAATCCGCGAAGCTGTCGGTCTCCTGCGAGAAGCCGTTCCGCTGGACGCTTGACGGTGAAAACGGCGGCGAGTACACCACGGCGGAAATCGAAGTGCTTCCGGGCGCGCTTAATATCGCGGTTCCGGAGAGATAAAAAAGTGGCGCTGTCATAAGACAGCGCCACTTTCATTAATATCAGCCGAGGATATCAGCCGCCTTGGTGTTATCGGCGGTGACTGCGTAGTACACCGTGTTTCCGTCCTGCTTTACGAAGCAGTCGTCGAACTTGTACATCTCCTCAGGAGTGTAGTCTGTGTATGTAGCCTTCTGGGATTCAATGCGCTTTTCGAGGGCTGTCTTTATCTCGTCTGCCTTTTCGGAGCTGTCGGCGGTGAAGATACCGAACTCGTCAGGATAAGCGCCGGAGCCGCAGATATACACGGCATAGTCTGAGATACCATCAGCGGTGAAGCCAAGGCGGAGCTCCATGGTGTCCGCGTCAACGGCAACCATCTCGCCGGAGAATGTGACCTCTGCCATCAGCGCGTCAGCCTTTTCAGCGGCGGTCTTGATAGCTTCCGCTGTGGAAGCGGCGGGGGTGCTTTCGGAAGCGCTCTGGCTGGAGCTGTTTCCGCCGGAGCAGCCTGTAAGGAGCATTGCTGCGCATACGGCAGCGATCGCGAAATTCTTCTTCATAATATTTTTCCCTTCTCTTGATTATCCTATCAGGTTCTCGATATAGTTGAGCATTACCTTGTATGTCGCGCCCTTGAAGTGCAGACCGTCATTCTCTGCGTAATCGTGCAGGAAATATCCGCTGCTGTCTGAGAGCTGAGAGTACAGGTCGATGTATGTAAGCCCCTTTTCGTCTGTGAGAGCCTTGATATACTTGTTGAAGCCGGTTATCATGGAGTTGTCGATGCCGGCGTTTGCGGCAGAGGAACTGTCGTTAGTCACCGGAGTTACGGAAATACAGTAGACCGTGCTGTCCGGGCAGCCTGAAGCCAGCTTATCGACAAGCTCGCGGTAGCTGTCCTCCATGGAAGCCGCCGAGGTTATGCCGTTGGAGCCCAGCATGATGAAAATGCGCTTCGGCTGCATTTTAACCGCATAGTCGTATGCTGTCCCGGTGGAGCCGTCCCCGAGCTGTATCTCGGTTGAATACGCCTTGTACGGAGTGTATCCTACCGCCGCCGCGACATTCTTCGGGGGAAGTATCCCATACAGCGAAAGTCCGGTGGTTATGCTGTCGCCGATGAACAGGTCGTCCGCGAAGAATGACGCGCTGTAACTTTCGGAAAGCTGCGATGTCTCATCGGGGGCTGATTCCTCAGGAGTTGAGGCGTCCTCCGGCGCGGAGGTCTGCTCGGGCGCGGAGCTTTCTCCGGTCACGGATTCCTGCGGCTGGGAGGTCTCCTGACCTGCGGTGGTCTGCGGAGCGGTGTTGGTTATCACGGGCGCGTGCTTCGAGGAAGCCTCCGGCTCGGGAGTTTCCTGAATGAACCGCTGCGTGTAGCTGAGTATCAGGTCGTAGGTCGGGGCGCTGATGTGCATTCCGTCGTACTCGTTGTAGTCGGATTTCAGGTATCCGCTGGAATCCGCCATCTTGGAGTTGATATCGAGATAAACAACGCCGAGCTCGTTTGTCATTTTCCTGAGATACTCGTTGAATGAAGTCACGTTGGAATTATCAAATCCTGCGCTTGCCGCCGCGGAGCTGTTTGCAGTCAGCGGGGTAATGGAATAGCAGTAGATAACGGAATCAGGGCAGACCTCCTCGAGCTTCTCAATAAGGGTGCGGAAGCTTCCCTCCATTGCATTCGGGGAGCTGAGACCGTTGAAGCCGAGCATAAGGAATATGCGTCCGGGCTGCATTTTCTCAGCATAGGACAGGCTGGTGCCGGTAGTCCCATCGCCGAGGGTTATGTCCTCCGCGTGAGCCTTGTACGGGGTCATGTTCACACTTGCCGCAACGTTTGCGTCGTTCAGCTTGGAGTAGTCGGTGAATCC
>CALBGD010000028.1 GCA_937893735.1 uncultured Clostridia bacterium
AAGCGGTCAGGAAGCCGACGTACTTAGCTCGACTCTTCCCGAAAGCGTACAGGGAACGGGAATGTGGCTGGTGCTGCGGACAAGCGGCGGAATAGGATTTCTTCCGGTGAGCAGTCCGGAAGGAACATATCCCATTAACGAGGAGGACACGGCGCTGTATTCCTATACCCTGAGCTACAATGGACAGGAGATAGGCTCGGCGGGCTGTGGAAGCATTTGTCAGGTGACTGGGTTCTCGTATAAGGACGGGGTAAACCACGCAGAGGCAGAGTTCTTCCGCAACGGCGTTTCGGTGGGAACATATCGGGTGTACATATTCACGCCCTATGGAAGATTCGAATAGGAAAGGAAATCATCTGTTATGACGGATTACACAGCCATATTTGAGGCAGCGGAGTCGATAGCGGAGCTGCTTCGCAGCGAGATGTCACCGGAGCCTGTCGCGAAAAAGGAGCACATAGGCGTATGCGAGCCTCAGTCGCCGGAGGATTATCAGCTCACCGTGTGGATATACAACATCGAGGAACAGAAGGACAGCGGTCCTATGACCGGATATGTTTCAGACCCGGAAAATCCGTTGATAGAGCGGTTCGCACCGATGCGCCTTCGGCTTCAGATACTCATTTCAGCCCACAGCAAGGCGCCGGCGATCCAGAAATACGCTGATGAATACCGCATAATCGGCAGAGCGCTTCAGTTACTCCGGGATAACCCGTCGATACCGCAGGAATATCTTCAGGGAACGCTTGCCGACCAGACCGAGCCGGTGACTATCGAGATAACAAAGCTTAGCAACGAGGAGCTGACCCGTATCTGGAATAATACACAGAAAACGATACGCCCTTCGTTCGGCGTAACCCTGTCGCAGATAATGGTGAGATCGAACAGAGTAAGAGAGATAGGCGCGAGGGTGGCTTCGGCGGAGTTCGTTACAAATCAGCGTAAGCAAAAGGGCAGGTGACGGATATGGTAAAAAGACTTTCCTTTGCGCTGCGGCTTAGTGATGGCTGTCTTAACCGGGCGCTTCTCAGTCCCGAGGCGAGTATTTATATAGACGGACTTTTGTTTCACCACGAATATAAGAATAACGGATATTTTATAGTTACCGATATCCCGGAGGGTCTGCACACAGTTACCGTCAGCTCATTCAAGTTCCAGACGGAAACGCTGGAGATAACCGTAGACTATTCACCGGAGATAAGCGCGCAGCAGAGGGTGCATTATCTCATGCTCAACCCGTCTGAGAAACACCCGCAGGCGGTTCGTATGCCGTCTGTGAGGGGATGCGTCCCCGGAGCGGAGTATGTATATATCCTTCGGGAGCGCGGTGAGCTTAAGATTGCAGAGGACGAAGCCCGTGCCGGGAATACAGAGCTGCGCCTGTTCTGCGGCGGCGTTAAGCCACAGCTTCCTTCTGTGTTCAGAATAGAAGGAAGGAAGCCGGCAAACAGCGAGCTTGCAACACTCAGTGGATACCGCGAGAACATCTATCAGCTTGCCGAGCCACTGCGGTATGATCACCAGCGTTCTTCCTCGGTGGTTCCGCTTATCCGGGTGCGATGCGGCAGCGACGGCGAGTTTTTCTTTGTGATACCCGGAGATTTTCATCCGAAGAAGGAAAGTGGAAAGATAGAGCTTACAATAATTTCCGACAGCGGCGGCACGCAAAAAAAAGCTCGGATAGAAGCCGAAGCAGTCGGTCTGACCAGGCTTGGTGAGATCAAAATGAAGAAGGAAGGCTGATGACATGGGAAATCCTGCAGTGGCAACGGCGCTATGTCAGTGTACATTCGGGGTGGCTCCTGCACCGTTGACGGTCACCTCGCAGATGACTGTGACCGCACAGAATTTTCTTGTCGGGACGATAATGGATATCCCGAAGCCGCCGATGACTTTCGGAATGTGCAGCAGCCCGATGAACCCGGCAGTGGTGGCTGCGCTTGCGCCTGCACCATGTATTCCGTCATGTCCAGCCCCATGGGTGCCGGGGTCACCCACCGTCATTGTCGGAGGAAAACCGGCACTCAACGTCAGCTGCAAATGCGTCTGTGCCTATGGCGGTATGATATCGATAAATATGACCCCGGCGATGACGGTACAGATTCCGTAGAAGGAGGTGTCAGCGTATGAATAAGATAAAGCTGCTCCTGGCAATACTTATGAGCACCTTTGTAGTGCTTGCCGCACAGCGGACATATTTTGCAAAGTCTGACGCGATAGCTGGGATATACAGCGACCTGTTCTTCACAAGACTTGCGGTTGAAACTCAGCAGTATACGCGCCAGATAGAGTACGGGCTGGAAAACGGCAAGACTCTGGAGAGCTTCTACAATATCCAGTCAATTTTGAGTGATGTCAAGAGATGCAGCAGTTATATAAACGGAGCATATATCGTGTCAGCATCAAGGACGATAATGTATTCGCTGGTGGACAGCGAAAGCGCGATGCTTACCCAAATGAGCGTACCCACCGCAGACAGCAATTATTCTGTGTGCATTAGTGGTTCGAATTATGTGATGTCTCAGCCGATATGCGGAAGCACCGGTGAGTGCGAGGGTTATCTTGTGCTTGAGCTGAGTCAGAGTGCGGTGAGCAATTCTGTTGCCGACCTGAACAGCGAGAGCTTGACGCAGACGGTAATAGTGGGCGCGCTGGCAATAATGGTGGGGGTTGTGCTGATAATTCATAAGTGTCGGCGAAAGAAACGTGTTTACAGGGATTGCACATTGGTGACTTCTATAACGGTATGTTCAGCGATATTTGCGGATACCGTAATATCAGCGATAAAGCTTCAGACGACGCTTAACAGTCTTATTCAGCAGTCGGTTTCAAAAATAGTGATGGCGCTCAACAACGACCTCGATTCGCTTGTGGAAAAGGGAATTTCCGTCAGCAGGATATACGACCTTAACAGCTGGCTTATGGAGAGCTGCCGGCAGATACCATTTATTGAAAATCTGATATATGATAAGAGTTATAAAATATCTGCTATAATCGTTCCGGATTATGGAGCAAAGCAGGTGGCGGTATTTTTGTTGGCGCTTGCAGGATTGTTGGGAGTGTTCATTGCCGCCGGAGCGGTCATGTGCCTTGGCGGCTGGCTTGCAGACAGGCTTTTAAACAAGAAAAAAACAGAAGAGATTGGAGAAACGAAAAATGTTGATAACGACAGAGAATTTGCTGTCCACGCTTAATTGCGACAGAGCAGGAAATTCATTCCTTATACGCACGCTTGAAACTGAACCGGATACCGAGTGCCGAACGGCAGGGGCTTCATGTGCGGTATTGGAGCAAAGGACCGGCTGCTGGCTGTTCGACCTGAGAAGCGGGGGAGACTTTACGGAACTGGTGGGACAGCTCAGCGCTCCGCTTGATACCTTTTATGTCAACACCGACAGATATTGGAACGAGATAAAGGCGGCAGTTCCGGGCGCTTCCATGCAGGAGTATGTGCAGTATGTGCTGAATTCCAATATGTTTGTCAGGAATGAATCGGTAATAAACCCTGAAATAGAGATAGTTGAGATAGACAAAAGCTGGACGGACTTTATTCTGACCCTCTACAAGAGCGAGGAATTTGGATATAAGGAATACATAGATAGCTGCATAGACGAGAACCCGGGATTCGGAGCGCTTTTGAACGGCGAGAGGATAGGCTATGTCCTGATACACATGGACGGCGAGATAGGTTCGATGGTCATTTCTGAAAAGGCGCGGGGAAAGGGCGTAGGCAGGACGCTGATGCAGTACATCACTCCTGCGTATGCAAAGCAGGCAAGCATAGGCTGCGGGTTCGTGCTGCCGGAAAACCGATGCTCGCAGCGCATGATGGAGAAATCCTGTTTTATTCCTCTCGCCAATAAAATAGTCTGGGTATATCATTGAAAAAAGGTGGTTTTGGAATGCAAGTAAAAAAGCTGATAAAAAAGGTTGTGCTTACTGTTGTAGCGTTTTCCCTGTTCGCCGGTTTTACCGGATGCACCGGGCAGAGCGGAGAGAATGGTCCTGTTGAAAGCGTTTCCGCTGATGAAAACGGCTCCGGAAGCATTAACCGTGCATATCTTCCCGTAAAGCGCGAGAACGGCAAGAAATTCAAAATGGCGTTCGTGGATATTGACCCGTATAACGAGACCTTCCGCATGATGTATTATGTGATTGAGAGCCTGAAGGCGGACGGCTGGCTCAGTTATGACAGCCTGCCCTATGACCCTAACACGGACGCCGACACCCTTGAAATGATGAACTGGCTCGCAGACAACGCCGAGAGCGAGTATATCGAGTTTGACAAGGAAATACAGTTCTACACCACCGTGACCAGCGAAGAGGATATTTATAATACTCTGAAAGAGCATATCGAGGTGAAGAAGGACGTTGACCTCATATTCTCAATGGGTACGTCCCCGTCGCTTATGCTTCAGAAATTTGATTTTGATGTTCCGCTGCTGATGTACGGGGTTTCTGACCCGATAGGCTCGGGGCTGGTGAAGTCTGCGGAGGATTCCGGCGACAGGCGCTACTGGGCGCACATTGACTCGTCAGCATATTCAAGACAGATGAGGTACTATTATAACACCTTCCAGTTCACGAATATCGGCTCGGTTTATGGAGACGCGATAATATCCGGTCTGCCGGAATACAGAGAGGTCGCAGAGGAGAACGGCTTCACCATAACCGAATATCAGCTCGTCCGCGAGGAGATGGACGAGGAGGTCTACTACAAGGAGCTGGAGTCAATTTACCGCAAGATGATACGCGAGGACGGAGTAGACGCATATATACTCAACACCAACGTTATCCCCTCGACCGAAAAGGCGCGGGAGCTTATGCAGATATTCTTTGACGCAAATATCCCGGTATTCGCGCAGGTGGGGTCAGCCTATGTCTCTGACGGCGCTGCGCTGATGATAGTCGATCCTCGTGATGCTTCGGGTACAGGTCCGTTCGTATCGAATATCATAGGCTCTGTGTTCAACGGCTCCGACCCGGGCGATCTTGAACAGGAGTATGTAAGCTCTCCGTATCTAACACTTAATCTTGATGTAGCCGATGAGATAGAATACCGTCCTTCATTTGAAATGCTTATCGCCTGTGAAAAGATAATATGCAGCGAATGAACGGAGGACAGAAAATGAAGAAAAGATCGAGCAAAAAAATTTGGATATTCAGCGTGTTCGCCGTATTCGTTGCGATATCAATGTCGTTCGTATCATGGCTGATATACACGGTATTCGCAGACAACTACCGCGACATCAAGCAGCAGTACTATGCGCTTGTTACCAAGCAGACGGTAGACGATATCGAAAACTCCGTGAAAAACGGCAAGACCATTGAACGCTTCTACGGAATGGATAATGTGCTTAACGAAATGCTGGAGCTTATCAGCAGCAGCTCCGTGAGGATAAGGACAGCAGTTACAGACGCAGACGGCAACGTTCTGTATTCTTCCTACGCTTCTGATGAAAACAGAAACAGCTATAACGCTATCATCGCCAGCGATATAGTGCAATCCAACCTTATTTTCCCGGACAGGGATACAGGCTATAGAATAGTGACCTCCGGCGACTATGAGCTGATGATACAGCCGATATTTGACGCGCAGGACATTCAGATAGGTTCAATGGAGGTGTTTTACCGTTCCGAGGACATCGACAATGAACTGCTGCCGCAAAAGCAGAGCAGCAATATCGCAACGATAATCTGCATTTCGGCGACCATTCTTGTACTGCTGGTATACTTCCTTTCGCTGCCACGCAGCATAGTGAATGACAGCGAGTCCGGCGATGCAGCCGATGTTGTTCAACACAGGCAGCGCCGAAATATATTCGTGTTCGTAGTAC
>CALBGD010000029.1 GCA_937893735.1 uncultured Clostridia bacterium
TAACTTTCGGCCACCACATGATGGCTTATGCGCAGCTGCTTCTCCGCGATATTGAGCGCTTCGACGACACACTCCGCAGAATGAACGTCTGCCCTCTCGGAAGCTGCGCTCTTGCAGGAACTACCTATCACATCGACCGCGACCGCACCTCTTCCCTGCTGGGAATGTCTGCACCCATGGTGAATTCGCTGGACGGTGTTTCTGACAGAGATTTCTGTATTGAGCTTGCGAGTGCTATTTCAATATGCATGATGCATCTTTCGCGCTTCTCCGAGGAGATAATCATGTGGTGCAGCTGGGAGTTCAAGTTCATCGAGCTTTCTGACAGATTCTCGACCGGCTCCAGCATTATGCCGCAGAAGAAGAATCCTGACGTAACCGAGCTTATCCGCGGAAAGACTGCGCGCGTTATCGGCGATAATGTAACTCTTCTCACAATGATGAAGGGTCTCCCCCTTGCGTATAACAAGGATATGCAGGAGGATAAGGAAGCCATTTTCGACGCAGTGGACAACCTTAAGCTCTGCCTGACGACATTCATTCCTATGCTTGAAACAATGACGCTGTACAAGGACAATATGCGCCGTGCGGCGGCAAAGGGCTTCATCAATGCAACTGACTGCGCAGATTACCTTGTTAAGAAGGGTATGCCTTTCAGAACTGCTTATAAGATAACCGGAGGGCTTGTTGCACATTGCATTGAGCTCGGTACTACGCTTGAGGAGCTCCCGCTTGCCGACTATCAGAAGCAGAGCGAACTTTTCACCGAGGACGTTTACGAGGCGATAAGCCTTGACACCTGTGTAAAGGAGCGTAAATCATTCGGAGGTCCCGCGCCTGAAAGCGTAAAGAAGCAGATAGAGCTTACTAGAAAGAAACTGGAGGAGCTTTGCAATGGTTAAGGTATACATAGACGGTCAGGAAGGCACTACCGGTCTTAAAATACTTGAGCGCTTCAAGAACCGCAGCGATATCGAGCTACTGAAAATAGACGAGGACAAACGCAAGGATCCCGACGAGCGCAGGAAGCTCATTCACAGCGCGGATTTCACGTTCCTCTGCCTGCCGGACGCAGCCGCAAGAGAGGCTGTTGCTCTCGCAGAGGGCAGTAATACCAGAATCATTGACGCTTCCACAGCTCACCGCACAAATCCTGACTGGGCTTACGGCTTCCCGGAGCTTGGCACTGAATTCCGCGAGAAAATCGAGAAGTCCAATAGGACTGCGGTTCCCGGCTGCTATGCGAGCGGCTTTGCTTCAATGGTTTATCCTCTGGTGAAGCTCGGAATCATGCCTGCCGATTACCCGGTGAGCGTACACGCGGTTTCCGGTTACAGCGGCGCAGGAAAGAAAGCTATCGCCGTATATGAGAGCGCCGATCGCCCCGCTGAATTCGACAGCCCAAGACAGTACGCGCTTACGCAGCAGCACAAGCACCTCCCTGAAATGCAGAAGATTTGCGGACTCGAATATGCTCCGGCATTCAATCCGATAGTATGCGATTATTTCAGCGGAATGGTCGTCTCCCTGCCGATCCATACGAGGCTTCTCACAAAAAAGTATACGGCTGACGATGTTCGCAAGGCCCTCGCGGAATATTACGATGGTGCAAATTTCGTAAAGGTAATGCCTGAGGGCGAGCCGCAGGACGGCTTCATCGGAGCAAATAATCTCAGCGGAACTAATATGATGCAGCTCTTCGTGAATGGAAATGATGAGCGGCTCATTCTCTGTTCAAGACTGGACAATTTAGGAAAGGGAGCAAGCGGCGCGGCTGTTCAATGCCTTAATATTATGATGGGCATTGATGAAACTACCGGTCTGCTGTGATGGTATAATAAAATGGTTAAGTTTGAAGGATTCGAATTTGTAGACGGCGGCGTTTGTGCTGCCGCAGGCTTCACCGCAGGAGGTGTTATTGCCGGAATAAAGGCCGGAAACACCACCAAGCGCGATCTCGCAATGATTTACTGTGCTGAGCGCTGCAAGGCTGCCGCACTCTACACTACAAACAAGGTAAAGGGCGCCCCGATTTATGTTACCAAGAAGCACCTTGAGGATGGCTACGCACAGGCAGTTATCGTAAACTCCGGTAATGCGAACACCTGCAACGAAAACGGTATTGAGATTGCCGAGCAGATGTGCGAGCTTACCGCTGAGGCTCTTGATATTGACGCAAACGATGTGCTGGTAGGTTCCACCGGAGTTATCGGTCAGCCGCTTTCCATCAAGCCTATTAAGGCGCGTATCCCGACTCTCGCTAAGGAGCTTTCTGCGAAGAAGAGCAGCGAAGCGTGCGAAGCTATTATGACCACGGATACCCGCAAGAAGGAACTTGCAGTCGAGTTCGAAATTGAGGGCAGAAAGTGTCACGTTGGCGGTATTTCCAAGGGCAGCGGAATGATTGCGCCGAATATGGCGACAATGCTCGGATTTATCACTACTGATGTCGCGATATGCCATGAGCTGCTTGAAAAGGCTCTGCGCAAGGTCAACGCGCTTACTTACAGCATGGTAAGCGTCGATGGTGATACCTCAACAAACGATACTCTTATCCTTATGAGCAGCGGTCTGGCGCGTAATCCGGAAATCGTATGCGAGGATAAGAATTACGAGAAGTTTGAGAATGCCCTTTATGCGGTTATGATGAATCTTGCGCGTGAAACAGCACGCGACGGCGAGGGCGCAACAAAGCTCCTTGAATGCATTGTAAAGGGTGCGCCTGATGAATCCACAGCAAAGATAGTTGCTAAGTCTGTTATTTCTTCCAGTCTTGTTAAGGCGGCTATGTTCGCGGCTGACGCAAACTGGGGACGTATCCTCTGTGCTATCGGCTATGCAAAGGCTGACTTTGATATCTCCAGAGTTTCCGTTGAGCTCGCAAGCGAAAAGGGTAAGATAACAGTCTGCACGGACGGCGCTGGAATCTCTTTCTCCGAGGACGACGCAAAGACGATTCTCTCCGAGGACGAGATAAAGGTTCTGGTTGACCTGCACTCCGGCGAGGGCGAGGCTATCGCATGGGGCTGTGACCTCACATTCGAATATGTCAAGATAAATGCGGAGTACCGCACATAAGGAGCGATTAAAATGCAGATAGATTACGATATCAGGGCGAACGCGCTGGTTGAAGCGCTCCCCTATCTTCAGGAATACAACGACAAGGTAGTTGTCGTAAAATACGGCGGAAACGCCATGACTAACGAGACCTTAAAGCAGGCGGTCATGCAGGATATCGTCCTGCTTTCCCTGGTTGGAATAAAGGTGGTTCTGGTGCACGGCGGCGGTCCCGAAATCAACGCCATGCTCAAGAAAATCAACAAGCCCAGCGAGTTCGTCAACGGTCTGCGCTACACCGACGAGGAAACTATCGACATAGTTCAGATGGTTCTTGCTGGTAAAGTAAATAAGGATCTTGTTCAGCTTCTTCAGCAGGCAGGCGGCAAGGCAATGGGACTCTGCGGTCTTGACGGGAATCTCATTAAGGCGAAGCAGCTCAATCCCGACCTGGGCTACGTCGGCGATATCACCGAAATCAATCCGGACGTTATCAACACAGCGCTTAACAACGGATATATTCCGGTTGTATCTACTGTTGCGGCAGGAAGCAGCGGCGAAGTTTACAATATCAATGCTGACACAGCTGCCGCACGTATTGCGGCAGAGATGGGAGCAGCAAATCTTATCCTTCTGACCGATATCAAGGGACTTCTTGAAGACAAGGACGACGACAGCACGCTTATCAGAGTAGTCGGCGTAAGCGAGGTTCCGTATCTTAAGAATCAGGGAATTATTTCCGGCGGCATGATACCGAAGATAGACTGCTGCGTTGAGGCAGTGCGCCGCGGCGTTAAGAAAACGAACATCATTGATGGACGTATTCCGCATTCTATCCTTATTGAGCTGCTCACCGATATCGGTGCCGGCACAATGATAATTCCGTAAGAGGTAAACAAAATGAGCACGATTGAACAGTTTAACAAATATGTTATGCCCTCATACGGCAGATATGACCTGGTTCTGGACAAGGGTGAGGGCAGAGAGGCTGTTGACGAGAACGGCAAGACATACATAGATTTCGGCAGCGGAATCGGTACAAATTCCCTCGGCTACTGCAATGAGGACTGGGTGAATGCTGTATGCGCTCAGGCACACAAGATACAGCACACATCTAATTACTACTACACAAAGGTTCAGGCGGATTTCGCCAAGGCTCTTTGCGAGACGGCAGGATATACAGATATGTTCTTCGGCAATTCCGGTGCGGAAGCTAATGAATGCGCCATTAAGATTGCAAGAAAGTACAGCTTTGACAAGTACGGCAAGGGCAGACACAACATTATCAC
>CALBGD010000030.1 GCA_937893735.1 uncultured Clostridia bacterium
TGCGCGGCTGGACGTCAAATTCCACGCGCTCTGTCGTGAATCCAACCCAGCTTGAAAGTGCCCGGAAGAAAGTTATTCGCTCAGGAAGTTCGTTAAGCGCATTGATCACCTTTCTGTCCATAAGCTTGAAATCGCTTGCCCCGTCCAGATTTATACCGGAAGAGGTCTTCATCATTCGATAGAAGCTCTTGGCAAAAAATCTGTGCATGAACCCTTCCCTGCCGCGGGAGCGCTTTACCGCCTCGACTACTTCCGCGCCACCCTCCCAGAGGCGGTACATCTGTGGAATAAGCTCCGGCGGGTGCTGAAGGTCACAGTCGATCACAACAGCACAGTCGCCGGCAGCGTTTTTTAATCCTGCGAAAATCGCGCCCTCCTTACCAAAGTTGCGAGAAAAGCCAATTCCACGTACATTTTCATCGCGCTTTGAGGCTTCACAAATCTGGTTCCATGTGCTGTCGGCGGAACCATCGTCAACAAAAAGCAGCTCATATGAAATCTGCTCTTTAGTCAGAATTCCGGCAATTATGGTCGCAGTGTTCAGAATGTTATCATTTTCATTATAAGATGGTATGATGACAGAAAGCATTGCAGATTATCCTTTATTCTCCGATTATCTTGACCAGCACGGTCTTATCACGGCAGCCGTCAAAATCACCATACATTATGAACTGGTGCTGACCAAGGTCAAGCCGTCCGTCAGAAACTGGAATGGTGATACTTGAGCCCAGAAGCATCTGCTTCATGTGGGGAGCTCCCGCTGAACTGTAATCAACCTTGTAGCTGCTTTCCTGTGGAACAAGCTTGTTGAGCAGATTTTTCCAGTCCTCGTAGAGACCTTCGCGGTCATTTTCGAGGAAAACCGCCGAAGTCGTGTGCTGAGAACATACAACACAGATGCCGTCAAACACATGGCTTCTGCGGACACATTCCTCGACCTCATAGGACAGGTTAAGAAACTGCTCGCGCTCGTCGGTATTTACCAACAACTCAAATCTGTACGTTTTCATAGCTGATTTCTCCTTTTTTAGATTCCGCCTTAGCTGTCGGTTTCTTTCACAGTAAGTGTTCCCTTTTCCAGAGAAGCATGAATAAGTTCCCCGCCGCCATTGAAGCTGTACATATAGCTTCCGGCGTAATTCCCGCGGATAAGCTCGGTGCTGAGCACTCCGGTGTCCGTTTCGAAATCCAGCGCGACGCTACTCCCTTTTGGAAATGATATCTCAGCGTTGCCTGAACGCGAAAGTATGCTGCTGCCGGGTATTACCCGGTAAAATCCAAGGACAATGCTGCCGCTTGCAGTCGTAAAGCTGCACAGGGACCGCGTATTCTCGGAAACAATATCGCCGCTGTTCGTCACAGCGGTTATTTTATCGCTGTCCACTGCGCCAAGTTCCACATTACCGGAAACCGTATATATCAGGATATCGCGGTAGTACTCCTTCGGAAGGTAGAGCTTCATAAAGTGCTCAGTTCCTTTTTCAGCGAACAGAGAAATTACGAATTCATTGCTTTCGGTTATTGACAGGGAGTTATCTCCCAGCTCAGCGACAAGCGGCACGTCATTCTGATAAACGAATCTTATATCATCGCCATCATATGGAATAAGCTCAACATTTGTTTTCAGCAGGTCGATATTTATGTACTCGCACAGCGGATAACTTTTGTCGCCGCTTTTCACAGAGCCAAGGCTTTTTCCGGGGAAAATAAGCGCCAGTGCGGCGAATAATGCCGCAAGAACGGCGAAAATTATCAGAAGTCTGTTGATGATTCGCTCCATAGCTCTCCCCCTAAAGCGGCTTCCAGCCAAGAAGCATATCGCACTTCCTGCGAACCTTTACATACAGCCGCGAAACGGAGAATCCAGCCTTAACAGCCGCCAAACCACAGAAAGCAGCGCCGAATGAAGCTGCAAGCCCGCCAAACAGCATAAACTCCGGAGACAGCGAGGTAACAATGAACTGCGCATTGAACAGTTTAACAGAAAATCCAAGTACGCAAACCATCAGCCCTGCCGGGAAAACGAAAACAGCCACGGAAAGCAGCGCAAGCATTACAGCAAATACTGCCAGAAAAATCAGGATAAACCCGAGTCTCAGCGCAAGTACCTTTGCAGTTTTCACTCGCCCACCTCCATGATAACAGATCAGTTTTCAGCCTCGGTTTTCTTCCATTTTCTTGTAAGCATAGGGAGGATCATTCCGCCAAGTGCATTGCCAAGGACAACAACAATAACGAATGTAAGATTCCGTGGAGTAAATGTCTGCTCTCCTATCGCTGCGCCATTGTAGAAAGAATTCGCTATGGAGTGGTCGAAGCCGCTGAAAATAAAGACGG
>CALBGD010000031.1 GCA_937893735.1 uncultured Clostridia bacterium
CGGCGAAAAGCTTCAGCAGGTATTTTGTTGATCGTTTCATTTTTCTAACCTCGATGAAAGAATATAAATAGCGGAAAAGATAATATCACGAGCGAGGCACAAAATGGAGAACAGCTTTACCGGATGAAAGAGCTGCGATGTTGTAGCGTAGGAGATGAAATGATGGGGGGCGTTATTGCAGCGTAAACCTCACTACTGCTGTGTGGTATCCTTCAAAAGCTTGTCATAGCTTTCATATCCGATCACCATATATTCGCCGGAATGATATATAACATTATCTGTGCTCAGTTTCCCTTTCCACGGATTGTTTTCCCATTCAGTTGTTGTAAACAGCAGGAAAACCTTCCCTTCCGGACGCGTATAATCATGGGCGACCAGCTGCAACCACTTGTTGGTGTCATCAATACTGTCAACCGTTATGTGCTGATAAGGTTCCGATTCCTGCCAGACTCTCACGTCGATAACTCCGTTCGACAACTCGGTCAGTACATTCCCCCGCCATAGCGTCGTATACCCTTCTGTGTACTGTTCATTTTGCAGAGCAGCCACGATGCCGCGCAGTTCAGCAGTATAATCAACTCTGCATTTATCTCTGCAGCGCAGACCGCCGGCACATAAAACAAGCAGAACAAATAATGTTAATAATGCATAGTTTACCGAGCTTTGGAGCTTCGTGTTCTTAAACAGCACCGCTATCATCGGTATTGACAAAATGATTATCGGCAGATTATACCTGTTGCCATAGCCGAGGTCTGTAAACACGTACAGAATAATAAATGTGGCAAACGCCGCAACAGTGAACAAAGCCAGTCTGAAATGCGACGGAGTCACTCTCTTTCTGTTTTTCAATATATACAAGCACGCCGTCAAAGTCAGTACCAGCCAGCACAGACATATGAAATTGCACAGCAGGGCAGTGCTGAATACCTTTTCGGTCTTATATCCATAGGATGTTAAAAACCCATTCACGACCTGCTGCAGCTTGTAGACATCAAACCCCTGGAAACAAATACTATCCCACTGCTCGAATGTGAAAATCTTTGACAGGATCCTGGTATTGATGACGTATCCTATAAGAGCTCCCGCGAACGATATAAACGAAAAGCGTATGTATTTTCTGTCTTCGGGATTTAATACGCAAATTATTTTCCCTTCATCAACCGATAAGCCAAGCGCAATGATGCACATCGCTGCAAGTGCTAAAGGAAAATACAGTACGACCACCTGTCTTGCGCCGCCCATACCCGCAAGTATTGCGCACAAAAAGGCGGCAAAAACACATATCTTCTCCCGCTTTCCGTTTGTCATCTCAATACAGGTCTCGCTAAAGCCAAGAGTGAAAAAGGTGATGGCGATATGTGGTATGTAATAAGCCCCTTTCAGAACAACAGAAAAATAGTCTTCAGAAAACGGTATCATCAGCAAAGCTGCAGTTATCAAAAAGTATTTTTTTATGGTCAGCGCTTTACACATGAAGTAGTAGGCGGCGATCATGACAATATATAAGCAGATATAGGAAGCGATCCTGACCGTGTGCCAATTTTGAAACAGTTTAAAGAAAAAGGCATAAAATATCTGCGTATTAACTACCCTCAGTTCCGTTGAGTAATACCAGTTTTTTGACAGCAGCCGGTTTTCCGAGGCCAGCAGGCGCCCCAACACAAGTTCGCTGGAATCATCGGAATTAAGCAGAAAATCAATTCTGGCATTGATAAACAATATAAATCCAAAGAAAGCCAACGCAAAAATCATTCCGGAAACGATTAAAAAACACTTTTCTTTTTTCTCGCTCATCTCACTCTACCGTCCTTAGCAATTCATCGTCTTTTCCATTTTTTTAACCTTGTCACTCTACGTTAAGTATCTCATCCGTGCCGTCGAGGTCGTAGGCAACGGAGAGCCCGC
>CALBGD010000032.1 GCA_937893735.1 uncultured Clostridia bacterium
GGCACTACCACCGGGCACACGGACGGTCCGAATACGGTTTTGAGCTGTGTATGTACCTTATAGAAATCGGAGTTCTCGACCTCCATGCAGGTAACTGCGAGCATTCTCGCCTTGTTCTGCCCTGCCGCGAGATTGTACGCCTTGATCGTTCCGGGGCACACGCCGTCCTTGCCGTTTACGGTGATGATGACGGACTCAGCCGCGCGCATTCCCTCGTACATTCCGCCCACGAAGTCGAACTGACCCGGGGCGTCGATGATGTTTATTCTGGTATCTTTCCAGACTGTGGAAGCCAGGGAGGAATTTATCGAAATCTTGCGGCGGATCTCTTCCGGATCGAAATCGCAGACCGTGCTGCCCTCGTTAGTGCTGCCCATGCGCTCAGTCATTCCTGACTTGAACAGCATAGCTTCAGCTAATGCAGTCTTTCCGCTTCCGCCGTGGCCGGCAAGTAATATGTTTCTGATTTTGTCAGCAGTGAATGCTTTCATGGGGTTGACCTCCGAATGATTATTTGGCTGAGACAGCCTGAGCTGAATCTCCATGAATCTATTATATAGTAAACTTGTATAAAAATCAACCGGTTTTGTGTGAAATTTTAATGTGTGATGTACAAATTCCAGATTATGTTTTGTGCAATACCAACAATCGCAGGCGAAAATCAGCTCTTGAAAATGTCATTGTGATAGTATATAATAAGAACATATTTTATTTCGGAGGTCTGAATTATGGCTGAAAAACTCCCGCTGATATGCCCCGTATGCTCGGAAAAGGGCGCTTCCGAGACGCTCGTCAGGGACGGAAACTCCCTGCGCTGCCGGAAGGGGCACAGCTTTGACATTTCCGCGAAAGGTTACGTCAACCTGCTTCTTTCGCAGCACAAGAACGTAAAGGACCCCGGCGACAGCAAGGAAATGGTGGCTGCGCGCCGTCAGTTCCTCGACAGCGGAGCCTATTCAGAACTGCGGGACTGCCTGTGCGAATGCGCCGCAAAGTACGCCTCCGGGCTGACCGCCCCTGTTATGCTGGACTGCGGCTGCGGCGAGGGCTACTACACCGTAGGAATGTACGAATCCGTCCCGGGAATGCGCGTTTTCGGCGTGGATATCTCGAAGAATGCACTTGCGGCGGCGCACTCCCGCATCAACGCAAACGGAATCAGGCGGGACATCTTCTGCGCGGCGGCGAGCGTGTTCCGGCTTCCGTTCGAGGATAACTGCGCCGATCTTGCGGCGGTGATATTCGCGCCGTTCCAGCGGGAGGAGCTTCTGCG
>CALBGD010000033.1 GCA_937893735.1 uncultured Clostridia bacterium
GCGGCGTTGATCACCGTGGCTGTCCTTGTGTTCCTGATCGGCTATATCCTGGTCAACGGCATCCCCAACCTCAAGCCGTCCCTGTTTGAGTGGACCTATAATTCCGAAAACGTATCCCTGATGCCTGCGCTCATCAATACCATTTTAATGACGGCGTTCTCGCTGGCCATTGCCACACCGCTGGGCATTTTTGCGGCGGTCTGGCTGGTGGAATACGCCAAGCGCGGCAGCAAGCTGGTCAAGGTGGTGCGCATCACCACGGAAACATTGCAGGGCATCCCCTCCATCGTGTACGGCCTGTTTGGCATGCTGTTCTTTGTCACCCAGCTGCACTGGGGCTACTCGCTGATCGCCGGTGCGTTCACGCTGGCCATCATGGTGCTGCCGGTCATCATGCGTACCACCGAGGAAGCGCTGCTGGCTGTGCCGGATTCTTACCGCGAAGGCAGCTTTGGCCTGGGTGCAGGCAAGCTGCGCACCGTGTTTACCATCGTGCTGCCCAGCGCCATGCCGGGCATCCTGTCCGGCGTGATTTTGGCAACGGGCCGCATTGTGGGCGAAACCGCCGCCCTGATCTACACGGCCAGCACCGTTGCCGCCGTGCCCACCAGCGTGTTCAGCTCCACCCGCACCCTTGCCACCCATATGTACCTGCTTTCCAACGAAGGCCTGCACATCAACGAAACCTATGGCACCGCTGTGGTGCTGCTGATCCTGGTGCTGCTCATCAACAGCCTGTCCAGCTTTATTGCCGGCCGCCTTGCCAAAAAGTAATGCCGAAAGGAACTGCACGATGAATAAATTTGAAGTAAAAAACATGGATCTGTATTACGGCAGCTTCCATGCACTGAAAAATATCAACATTGCCATCCCTGAAAAAGAGATCACAGCGTTCATCGGCCCTTCCGGCTGCGGCAAGTCCACTTTCTTAAAAAGCCTGAACCGCATGAACGACCTGGTGGAAGGCTGCCGCATCTCCGGCGATATCCTGCTGGACGGCGTGGATATCTATAAAGATAAGATGGATGTCAACGTGCTGCGCAAGCGGGTGGGCATGGTGTTCCAGAAGCCCAACCCTTTCCCGATGAGCATTTATGATAACATCGCCTACGGCCCCCGCACCCACGGCGTGCGCAGTAAGGCGCAGCTGGATGAAATTGTGGAAAAAAGCCTGCGCGGCGCGGCGATCTGGGACGAAGTGAAGGACCGCCTGAACAAAAGCGCGCTGGGCATGTCCGGCGGCCAGCAGCAGCGCCTGTGCATTGCCCGCGCCCTGGCCGTGGAGCCGGAAGTCCTGCTGATGGACGAGCCGACCTCCGCGCTGGACCCTATTTCCACTTCCAAGATAGAAGACCTTGCAATTGAGCTGAAAAAGGAGTATACTATTGTTATGGTAACTCATAATATGCAGCAGGCGGCGAGAATCTCCGACAAGACGGCGTTCTTCCTGCTGGGCGAGGTCGTTGAATACGCAGACACTGACGTCATCTTCTCCAACCCGCAGGATCAGCGGACGGAGGACTACATAACCGGACGCTTCGGCTGATTTGGAGGTATATTATGAGAAACCGCTTTGACGAACAGCTCGAACAGCTAAACGTTGAGCTCATCAAGATGGGCGCGCTCTGCGAGGAAAGCATAGCCTGCGCAGTAAAGGCGCTGTTCGACGAAAAGACCGAGGAGATGATCTCTAAGGTAAACGACAACGAAGAAGAAACCGACCACATGGAGCATGATATCGAGGCGCTGTGCATGAAGCTCCTGCTGCACCAGCAGCCCGTTGCGCGCGACCTGCGCAGCGTATCCTCCGCGCTGAAGATGATCTCCGACATGGAGCGCATCGGCGACCAGTCGCAGGATATCGCTGAGATAGCAGGATTCGTGCACTCCACGGAGCTCACCGGAAAGGTGCACATTTCCGATATGGCGAACGAGGCTATCAGCATGGTGACGATGAGCGTGGATTCCTTCGTGAAGAAGGACGTGAAGCTCGCGCAGCAGGCGATAGCCGCCGACGACACCGTTGACCAGCTTTTCCTGAAGGTCAAGGAGGAGCTCATCGAGCTGGTACGCGGGGATTCAGACGAAGCAGAGTACTTCATGGACCTGCTGATGGCGGCAAAGTACCTCGAAAGGATCGCCGATCATGCAACTAATATTGCAGAATGGGTGGTATACTCCATAACCGGAGAACGCTGGCCCACATACCACGAAAGAGAGTGAACGACATGGTTTATATGCTGGAGGACGACGCAAATATAAGGAACTTCGTGCTG
The DNA here is from genome assembly GCA_937893735.1 of uncultured Clostridia bacterium. Taxonomy (GTDB): domain Bacteria; phylum Bacillota; class Clostridia; order Oscillospirales; family Ruminococcaceae; genus CAG-115. The sequence continues at coordinate 2,277 of CALBGD010000033.1, forward strand.
TACGCACTGAATAATTCCGGGCTGGAGGCAAAGGGCTTCGAGCGCCCCTCTGAATTCTGGGAGGCGCTTAAAGAGGAGGAGCCGTCGGTGCTCCTGCTGGATATAATGCTCCCGGACGAGGACGGACTTTCCGTTCTGGCAAAGCTCCGCGCAAATCCGGAGCACGCCTCACTGCCGGTGATAATGCTCACCGCAAAGGGCACGGAATACGATAAGGTGATAGGGCTTGACAGCGGCGCGGACGACTACGTTGCAAAGCCCTTCGGCACGATGGAGCTTATCTCCCGGATAAAGGCGCTGCTGCGCCGCACCGCCTCCAACAGCACGGTGGAATATTCCGTGGGAGGGCTTTACGTCAACACCTCGAAGCATATCGTAAAGGTGAACGGCGAGGAAGTCCAGCTCACCTATAAGGAATTTGAGCTGCTGTGCCTGCTGCTGGAAAACATGGGCACGGTGCTTTCCCGTGAGAAAATAATCTCCAAGGTATGGGGCTACGACTTTGACGGCGAGAGCCGCACCGTTGACGTACATATCAGGACTCTCCGCCTTAAGCTCGGCGAATGCGGCGGCATGATAGAGACTGTCCGCGGCATAGGCTACAAGGCTGTTGACATAAGCTGACGGAGGACGAGATGACTAAACGAATTTTCGGCGGCGCCTTTCTGGTGTCGCTCATCGCGATTCTGTCGGCGGTGGCTCTGGTGCTCGGCATCGCCTACAACAAGGAGCAGGACGTTTTCAGAACTCAGCTTGAACAGCAGGCTATGCTTCTTGCGGCTACAATGGACAGCACCGACCCCGCCACGGACGTAGAGAGCCTTAAAAAGCTCAGCGCCGACATACACGGAACCTTTGAAAACCGCATAACCTACATCGGCGCGGACGGCACAGTGCTCTACGACAACAAGGCGGATATCTCCACGATGGGAAACCACCTCAACCGTGAGGAAGTCGTCGCCGCCAAGAACTCCGGGACTGGAACGGCGGTGCGCACCAGCTACACCGTTTCGGAAATGTCGGTTTACTGCGCGAGGGTCATCGGATACGACTGCGTTGTGCGCGTTTCCGGCACGATGGACACTGTTTTCGCCAGAATGGCGGGAATGTGGTGGGAGATCCTTCTCGTTATCATCGCGACTGCGCTGGTTTCCGTCGGAGTTGCCGCGCTGGTCGCTAAAGCAATAGTAAAGCCTATTAACAGCATAGACCTGAAAAATCCCGATATCTCCGAAAGCTATGGCGAGATAGCCCCGCTGCTTCACCGCATAACCGAGCAGAACCGAGAGATAGACCAGAAGATCTCCGAGCTCACCCGCAGCCGCAAGGAATTCTCCCTGATAACCGAGAACATGAGCGAGGGCTTCATCATCACCGACAGCCGCACGGAGGTGCTTTCCTACAACACGGCGGCGCTGAATATCCTCGGCTCCGGATTCACCGGCGACAGCAGGAGCGTGCTTGTACTTAACCGAAGCGAAGCGTTCAGGAATGCGGTTGAATCCGCGCTGAACGGAAAGCGCAGCGAAGTGAACCTCAACATCTCAGAGAAGATATATCAGGTCATCGCGACCCCGGTAATGACGGACGGAGCAGTCAGCGGCGCGGTAATAATCATTCTTGATATAACCGAAAAGGAGAGTCGCGAGGAGCTCCGCAGGGAGTTCACTTCCAATGTATCGCATGAGCTGAAAACGCCGCTCACGACAATTTACGGCATATCGGATATGCTGGTCGGCGGCATAGTAAAGCCGGAGGACATCACGGGCTTCGCCAAGAATATCCGCGACGAAGCCGGACGACTCATCACGCTGATTCAGGATATCATAAAATTATCGCAGCTCGATGAAAACAATTTCACCGACCGCGCCGAGAAAACCGACCTGCTTGCCGTTGCCGAGATAGCTGCGGAAAGGCTTGCTCCCGCCGCGGAAAAGAAGCACGTCACCATCTCCGTCACCGGCGAAAAGGCGGAGTACACCGGAATAACGTCAGTGCTTGAGGAAATTATCTACAACCTGATAGACAACGCCGTGAAGTACAACAAGCAGGGCGGCAGAGCTGATATAGACGTCCGGAACAACGCGGACAGCGTAGTGATAACAGTGTCCGATACAGGAATAGGTATCCCGGCGGACAGCACAGACCGCATTTTTGAGCGGTTCTACCGGGTGGACAAGAGCCACTCACGCACGATAGGCGGCACCGGGCTGGGGCTTTCCATCGTAAAACACGGGGTGCTGCTGCACGGCGGAACCATCTCAGTAAAGAGCACCGAGGGCTGCGGAACTACATTCACGCTGACCCTCCCGAAAAAGGCATAAAATATAACCCCGGTTCCAATGCGGAATCGGGGTTTCCTTTATTCTGTTTCAGAATCTGAGCCAGCGCTGATGCTGTCTATCTGTTCGATTTTTTCCTTTATCTCAGCGAGCTCCTCTTCGATTCCGGCATTCACAGCGCTGCGGGCTTTCAGCTTCTTCGTCCATATCCCGGACTTGTAGAATGCAACAGACATCACCGTAGCGACCGCCCATGCTCCCGGCCATGAGTACCATATGCCAACAACATCGTTCATCGCGTTTGACAGTATCGCGGCAAGCACCACGCGGAGTATCAGGTCGGTGAACGTTGCCGCCATGAAGCAGCCCATGCTCTCGCTGCCGCGGAGAACTCCGTCGCAGAGGAGTTTCAGGCACACTACAAAGTAGAACGGAGCCACTATCCGCAGGAACTGCGTTCCGGTGTCCAGCGCGAGCTGCGAGCTGTCCTCGTTCATGAACAGCGACAGAAGCTGCTGGTTGAGTATAAAGAACAGCAGGAAGAACACCAGAGCCGTTGCCAGCGAAAACAGCAGCACCGACCGGAATCCCTGCTTTATGCGCTCCGGCTTGTTCGCGCCGATGTTCTGCGCCGTGAAGCTGGACATTCCGTTGCCGATGGTGGTGAAGCAGGTTATCGCAAATGTGTTCAGCTTTATCGCCGCAGAATATCCCGCAACTATCGCCGAGGAGCCGAAGCCGTTCACCATGTACTGAATGAACAGGTTTCCGACCGAGATAAAGCTCTGCTGGAGCACGCTGGGCACTGCGACCTTGGATATCTCCAGCAGCTCGCTTCCGCTGAACAGCTTTCCGCCCTTTATCTGCATGGACTTCACACGGCGGAACAGCAGGAACAGCGCGAGGATACAAGCCGCTCCCTGAGCCGCGAACGTAGCCCACGCCGCGCCGGCGACTCCCATTTTCAGCGGGATTATCAGGATACAGTCGAGGATAACGTTGCCGACCGAGCTTCCTATCAGCAGGTAAAGCGGGGTCTTGCTGTCGCCGAGGCTGTTGAAGATACCCGTCACTACATTATAAAGGAACAGGAACACGAATCCGCCCGTGTAAATCATGAGGTAAAGGCAGCCATCGTCAAAGATGTTCTCCGGGGTCTGCACCCACTGCATGAAAAGCCCGCTGAACAGCACTCCCACAACGGTCAGCACCACGGAAAGCACAGTCCCCGCGATAAGAGACGTGGAAATGCAGGTCTTGGTCATCTGCATATTTCCCGAGCCGAAATGCTTGCTTATGACTACCGAGCAGCCTATCTGGCAGCCCACCGCCACCGCCATGAATATCATGGTTATCGGGTAGCTGGCTCCTATCGCCGCAAGGGCGTCCTCCCCCGCGAATTTTCCCGCGATAACGCTGTCCGCGATGTTGTACATCTGCTGGAACATCACGCTGATGAACAGCGGTATCGTGAACATTATCAGCGATTTTCCAGGACTTCCAATAGTCAGGTCTTTGTTCATAGAGATCCCTCCAATTATATTTCCAAAAATAGATTATATCACAATTCTCCCGGCAAGTAAACTTCCTGCGGGAAGATTCGTCGTTTTTTGGGCAGATTTTGCATGAATAAGACAAAAAAACACTAGACAAATAAAAGTTTTTGTGATATCCTATAAACGTAAACATAAGGGGATACTGTGGTATTCCCGGAATATAAAACTGTGAGGGTAAATCAATGAACAACATTCCTGAAATCAAGCTCGGCATTGTTGCCGTATCCCGCGACTGTTTCCCCATCGCTTTATCTGAGAGCCGCCGCAAGGCTATCGTTTCCGCTTACGGCGAGGGGATCTACGAATGTCCCGTTACGGTCGAGAACGAACTTGATATGCTCAAGGCTGTGGAGGACGTAAAGAAGGCAGAGTGCAACGCTTTAGTCGTTTTCCTCGGAAACTTCGGTCCTGAGACTCCTGAAACGCTTATCGCAAAGAACTTTGACGGTCCCTGCATGTTCGTTGCAGCGGCAGAGGGCGACGGCGACATGATCAACGGCAGAGGCGACGCTTACTGCGGTATGCTCAACTGCTCGTACAACCTGGGCATGCGCCATCTCAAGGGCTTCATTCCCGAATACCCCGTTGGAACCGCCGATGACATCGTTAAGATGATCAAGGACTTCGTTCCCGTTGCAAGAGCCATCGTTGGCATCAAGAACCTAAAGATCATCACTTTCGGTCCCCGTCCGCAGGACTTCTTCGCCTGCAACGCTCCCATCAAGGGCTTATATGAGCTGGGCGTTGAGATCGAGGAAAACTCCGAGCTCGACCTGCTCGTTTCTTTCAAGGAACATGAGAACGACCCCAGAATCGACGACGTATGCGCCGATATGGCAAAGGAAATGGGCGAGGGCAACTACTACTCCGACCTGAACAAGCGTATGGCTCAGTTCGAGCTCACCCTTTTAGACTGGGCAGAGAACCACAAGGGCTCCAAGAAGTACGTTGCATTCGCCGACAAGTGCTGGCCCGCATTCCCCTCTCAGTTCGGCTTTGAGCCCTGCTATGTAAACAGCCGTCTTGTAAGCCGCGGAATCCCCGTATCCTGCGAGGTCGATATCTACGGCGCATTAAGCGAATTCATCGGTATCTGCATTTCCGCTGACGCTGTTACACTGCTTGATATCAACAACTCCGTTCCTAAGTACATCTACGACGAGGACATCAAGGGCAAGTACAACTACTCCCTTACCGATACATTCATGGGCTTCCACTGCGGAAATACTCCTGAGTGCAAGATGTGCTCCAACCGTGCGGTCAAGTATCAGCTTATCCAGCACCGCTTACTCGAACCCGCTGGCAGCGACCCTGACTTCACAAGAGGCACCCTCGAGGGCGACATCGCAGCAAGCGACGTTACATTCTACCGCTTACAGTGCGACAGCGAGGGAACACTCCGGGCATATATCGCAGAGGGCGAGATTCTTGACGTTCCTACACGCTCTTTCGGTGGTATCGGTATCTTCGCAATTCCTGAGATGGGACGCTTCTACCGTCACGTTTTAGTTGAAAAGCGTTATCCGCACCACGGCGCAGTTGCATTCGGCCACTACGGAAAGCTGCTCTTCGACCTCTTCCGTTACCTCGGAATCAAGGACATCGGATTCAACCAGCCCGCTGGTATGCTCTATCCGACTGAGAACCCCTTTGTAAAGTAATTACATACTGACATTAAAATCCCGGCACTGCTGATTCAGTGCCGGGATATTTTTGTATACGAAAAATCGGAAGCCGATTGACTGCCGATAAACTTATTCCTTATTTACAGCTTTAAGCTGCTTATCGAATTCCTCCTGAGTTACCGGCTTTGAATAAAAGAAGCCCTGTGCGGCGTCACACCCGCATTCGCTCAGGAATTTTGCCTGCTCCTTTGTCTCAACGCCCTCTGCGATGATATCAAGCCCGATATCCTGCGACATTGAGATGGTATGCGAGATTATCTTCCTGCCGCGGCTGCTCTCCATAAACTCTGAAAGGAATTCGCGGTCTATTTTGAGCACGTCAAACTGCGTGGTTTTCAGCATATTCAGCGAGGAGTAACCGGAGCCGAAATCGTCCATCAGCATTGTGAAACCAGCTTCTTTCAGGCGGCTGACCACATCGCTCACGCCCTCGGCGTCCGTGGATTCGGTTATTTCAAGCTCCAGATAATGTATCGGGATATCGTATTTCTTCACAAGATGGGTAAGCTCTCCCACCACATCGAATGTGTGTATGTACTCCCGCGAGATATTCACGGAAATAGGCACCGGAGTTATTCCGCTGTCTATCCAGCCGCGTATCTTCTTGCAGGCACTGTCCCAGATTATCTGGTCGAGCTTCAGGATAAATCCGTTCTGCTCGAATATCGGAACGAATTCCGCAGGGGATATCATTCCCTTCTGCGGGTGTATCCATCGGGCGAGCGCCTCGGCTCCGATGATCTTTCCCGTCGAAATGCTGTACTTCGGCTGGAGATACATCACGAACTGATTGTCGAGAAGCGCATTCTTCATGTCGTCCTCGATTGTCTGCTTTCTATGGAGCTCGTTCTTCATTCTTCCGTTAAAGAAGCCGATATTGTTCAGCGCATTGCCCTTTATTGAGCGCCGTGCAATGGTCGCGTTATCGCCGTGCCTTCGTGTGTGCAGTCCCCTGTCCTCGGCTATCGCAACGCCGAATATCAGCCGGTAGTCCATATCCTTGAAGCCGGTCAGCAGGCTCTCTATCTTGTGGATAAAGTCCATCAGAGCCTTATCGTTTTCGTAAGTCGTCACCAGCATGAAAACATCAGAAGTCAGCCGGCAGAACGGCTGCTCCTCGTTGCAGAGAAGCGCAAGTGATGTGCTGAGATATGACAGCAGCTCGTCGCCCCGCTCGACTCCGTATTTCTCGTTTATGAGCTTGAATCGCTCTACATCAAACTGGATAAAAGCGATCTCCTCGTTCTTGTGACGCGCCATCATTGCGGCAACTGCATCGTCGAATATCTTGGGTGACTGTTCGGACGAAAATTCCTTGAGCACCCTGCGCTCGAAAAGCTCTTTCTTGGAATAGGGACGTATCGTTCCGTGGACTGCCGTTATCTTTCCGGCGTCGTCCCGGAGAAAATGCGCATAAAAACCGCAGTCCGAGTATTCCTCGTCCGGCGCGAACTTCATGTTTATCTCAACGCTGAGGCTGTTGCGGTCTATCCCGGAGATAACTCCCTCCTCAATGCGCGAGGAAAATACATTGAATGCCGGCATACTTTCGGGGTCGATAAGACCGCTTTCCCTCAGAAAATCAAGCGGGTCCTCCTTTACATCGTCGAAAAGCGGACAGCCGACAGTCACGACTGTGCCGGTATTGCAGTCCCACAGGAAATGCAGCGAGTGCTTATCCCTGTCCAGCATACTGACAAACAGTCTGACGTCCTTCTCGGAAACCTTGCACATTTTTTACACCACCATTCCAGCTAATATTTTATTATACAAATTCTGTTTATACAATTATAACACTTCTTTAATAAAAAATCAATAGATTTTGTTAAAAATGCAATAGACAATTCGACACAAGAGTTAATTATTCCCTAAAGGCTGACGAATAGCCTTGAAGTAGTCCAGCGCCGTGAAAGTCCTCTCGGTGCGGGCGAGAAAATAGTTCTCGGTCACGCGCTCCATCAGTGCCGCTCCCCCGTCGGATATCGCAAACCTGAACGCGCGGTTAAGCGGGGCGTAAACGATGTTCTGCATTGCAGAGAACACCTCCGGGGTGAGAGCGTAGTACCTCCCGCTGTAGCTCCTGTCGAAGCAGTCCCCGCAGAAAAGCTCTCCGCTGTCCGGCAGGAAGAACATCTCGGAATGCTCCGGAGCGCCGCAGTTGCAGCAGCCGCGCAGGTCCGGGCGGTAGCCCAGCATACATGAGAACCTCAGCTCGAACGCAGATTTCACGCAGGAAAGCCGCGCCTCTGTCCGGGCGGTCTCAGCCTCGTAGAGGGCTATCGCGAAGAACCTCACAAGGCTGTCCTGCTCCTGTTCCTGCGGGGTGCAGAACTTCACCGCCTGAGCAAAATAGGAGCCCAGCGACAGCTTCACGATGTCGCTTCCGAGGTCGTGGAAGCTCCGCTTCGGCTTCGCGGAATTCACGGAGTAGCGCTCTTTCGTCTTGTTAAGGCAGAAAGTGGAATAGGAAAACAGCCCGCATGAACCTAACAGCGAGCTGTTCAGCTTTTTTACGCCGTGGGCGGTGGCTTCGACTATCCCCTGTTCGTCCGTGAGGATATCCAGAAAACAGCTGTTTTCGCCGATTTCACGCCGCCCGACGACAATACCATCATAAGTGAAGAGCATCAGAGCTCGCCCTCTTCCTCGCTGTACATTCCGAGGTCGGAGATAACGCGCTCGCGGTTGCGCCAGTCCTCCTTGACCTTTACGAAGCACTGGAGGTTCACTTTCGCACCGAGCAGGTCCTCCATATCCTCGCGCGCCATGGAGGCTATCTTCTTGAGCTTCTCGCCGCCCTTGCCGATTATCATGCCCTTGTGGCTGTCCTTCTCGCAGATGATAACGACGCTTATGTCGATTATCTCGGTGTCGCCCTTCATGCGTGTCTTGAATTTCTCCACGTCAACGGCGGTGCCGTGGGGAATCTCCTCCTGCATAACGCGGAGTATCTTCTCGCGCACTATCTCGGAGCACATGAAGCGCTCTGTGCGGTCGGTGGCGATATCGTCCGGGAAGAAATGCTCGCCCTCCACCGCGAAGCGCTCCAGCACCGGCATTATCTGGTCGGTGTTTATGCGGTTCTTCACGGAGATCGGGATTATCTCCTCGAAATCGTAAAGCTCGGAATACTGCTGAATTATCTTCAGGATATCGCTCTTGTCCTTGAGCAGGTCAACCTTGTTCAGCAGGAGCACCACCGCCGTCCCGTGGGAGGCAAAGCTGCGGATCAGGTCCTGCTCGATGGAGGATATCTTCTTCGTTACGTCCGCCATGAGAATCGCGCAGTCCACATCGTCAACGCTCCTGCGGATAGACTTCACCATGTGCTCGGAAAGCTTGGTCTTGGGTCTGTGCATTCCCGGGGTGTCGATAAAGACATACTGCGTGTCGCCATTTGTCAATACTCCGTTTATGCGGTTGCGCGTGGTCTGCGGCTTCTCGCTGACAATGGATATCTTCTCGCCCACAAGCAGGTTTGTCAGTGAGGACTTCCCTGCGTTGGCGCGGCCCGTTATTGCAATGAATGCGTTCTTTGTCATTTTATTTACCCTTGTACTCTAATCGGAATTCCTCGCAGATCACCGGATCGTCTCCGTTCAAGGAATCACGATATTCTCTGAACCAGTCTATGAAATCATCGTCCGCGCTGATTTTACGCACCTGTCCGATATTTTCGCCGTCATACTCCACCACATAAGCCCTGATGATTTTCAGCACGCACTTAGGGATACCGTCCCAGTCGGTGATGATGTAATACCCGCCGATTTCCGGGAGCTCGTCGTCTTCGCAGCGATATGCAATGGAGCGCTTCTTTCCCCGGAGAATGAGCTTCAGCTCCATGTTGACCTCTTCTTCGGTTCTCGCCAAAGTTCGTATTCCGGAATACTGCGCGTCCTCCGGCAGTCCCTTTGCTTCAAGGAATCTGCCCCAGAAATCCCGGACAGCCGCGTTTATATAAGCCCTGTGCATATCCGGGCGCTTGCGTCTGGTCACTCTCAGAGCCTCGCGGTTCTGCCATTCGGCGACGGTCTTGTGGTCTCCGGTGAGGAGCGTCTCCGGGACTTTCCTGCCGCGCCACTCCTCCGGGCGGGTGAACTGAGGGTACTCCAGAAGCCCGTTGTAGTGGCTCTCGATGCTGTAAGCGTCCTCGTTGGGGAGCACGCCGGGCTGTAATCTCGCCACTGCGTCCGCAACGACAAGCGCCGGAAGCTCGCCGCCGGTCAGGACATAGTTCCCTATCGAGATCTCCTCGCACTCCAGCTCGTCAAGCACGCGCTGGTCTATGCCCTCGTAGTGCCCGCACAGCAGAATGAGCCACGGCTCCTGCGCGAGCTCCTGCACCTTTTCCTGCGTGAGGGTCTCGCCCTGCGGGGACATATAGATTATGCGTGGCTTGCCCTCATGCTGAGCCCTTATAGCCGAAATGCAGTCGTACACCGGCTGAGCCTGCATGACCATTCCCGTGCCGCCGCCGTAGGGCTTGTCGTCCACGCGGCGGTGCTTGTTCTCGGTGTACTCACGGATATCGTGGGAATATATCTCGATATGCCCGTTCTTTATGCCGCGCCCGATTATGCTCTCATGGATAACGCTGTCGCACATATCCGTGAACAGCGTGGCAATGTCTATTCTCATTCGCCGTCCTCGTCCGCGTCGTCGAAAAGTCCGGGAAGCGGACGGATTATCATCTCGCCTGCGTCGATGTCGGTCTTTAACACTACCTCGTCAATGCAGGGGAAAAGCAGCTCGCTGCCGTCTTCTTTCCTGATGGAATACACGTCGCTGGCTCCGTTCTGGTACACGTCGGTTATCTTGCCGTAGACAGCGCCGGTGTCCGCGTCCTTTACGGTCAGCCCGATTATGTCCTGAATGAAGTACAGCCCCTCTTCAAGCTCCGCGTCGTCGCGGTCGAGATAGAGCAGCTTCCCGATAAGCGGCTGAGCCTGCTCTATTTTGTCTATTCCCTCGAACTTCATTACGACAACGTTCTTGTGCGGGAATGCCCGGGTGACGTTCACCGCCGTTTTCCCTTTGTCGAGATACAGCGTGTCGAAATCGCACAGGACCTCGGCGCTGTCGCAGTAATACTGCACGCGCACCTCGCCGCGTATTCCCTGAGTCGCGACTATCTTTCCTATTTCAAGAAACTGTTTTTTCATCGTGTTCCTCACAGACCTATCTTGATTATCTCGTCAAAGCCCTGCTGCTTCGCCTTTGAGTAAGCCTTGTCCGCTTTCTTGCGGTTGGCCGCGGCGATGAGCGTTACATCGCTGTCCGCCTGTAACTCATCGGATTTCGCGATGGCCTCCAGAATAGCCTCCGGGCTGTGGAGTATCGCAGTTTTCTTTCTGCTTCCCGCAAGCTGGATATTGTTCTCGGTGACGATAGAGAAGATACGCTCAAAGCCGATGGAGAAGCCGACTGCCGGGACCGTATCCCCCGTGAATCTGCCTATGAGATTATCGTAGCGCCCGCCGCCTGCGACGGTTCCGCCGAACTGCTTGCTTGCCACCTCGAAAACTGTTCCGGTGTAGTAGCCCTGACCTCTTACAAGGGACGGATCGAACTCAACGGTGTAGCCGTCCGAGAGCTTGTCCGCAGTTTCGATTATCGTGCGGAGCTGCTCCAGCGTTTCCTTTGCGTCCTCGGAGCAGTACTGCGCCATGTCGTCCAGCGTGAGCTTTCCCTTGGCGAGAAGCCCGGAGAGCGCTTCCACGGCGGCTTCCGGCATTCCCTTTTCGCGGAGCTCGTTCGCTACTCCCTCCGCGCCTATCTTGTCCAGCTTGTCGAAGCTTACAGAAACAGTGTCAAGAGCATCCTCCGGGAAGCCCATGGTCAGCAGTGAGTTTCTCAGTACACGGCGATCGTTCACGCGCACGGTGAACTCGCCTATTCCTATCTTTGAGAGCGCCTTTGCGGTCACGGAGATAAGCTCGATCTCACAGCACCATGAATCCGAGCCGAGAATGTCGATATCGCACTGCACGAACTCGCGCAGTCTGCCGCGCTGGGGTCTCTCCGCGCGGTAAACCTTGTCTATCTGAATGCACTTGAACGGCGATGGCAGGCTGTTGCGGTTGTTTGCATAGTAGCGGGAAAGCGGCAGGGTCAGGTCATAGCGCAGACCGAGGTCGCACAGCTCCTTTTCGTCCACCGGGGACTTCGCGAGAGCTTCCGCCAGCTTGTCGCCGCGCTTCATTATGCGGAAAATGAGGTTCAGGTTGTCGCCGCCATCGCTCTTGTCGAGGTTCTCGGCGCTCTCGATTGCCGGGGTGTATATGCGGGTGAATCCGCTTGCGGTGTAGGTGTCAAGAATGATGTTCATAAGGCGGTCGCGCTGTGCGGCTGCCTCCGGTAAATACTCCTGCATACCCTTCTGAGGCTTTATGTTCATGTTTGTGTTTCCTTTCGTTTATAGATACTGGATAAATCCGGTCTTTTCCGTTCTGTCATAGCCTGCGCGCTCATAGAAATTCAGCGTGCTCGGGAGCTTCGAGCCGGTCATGAGAATGAGCCGGTAGCAGTTCTCGCGCTCCGCTATCTCCTTTGCGTACTCAAGGCAGGCTGTCGCTAATCCTCGTCCCCGGTAGTCCGGGTGAGTGACGACATTTTCGACCCATGCGTACGGACGCGGGCCGTGGGTGAGGTTCGGGACGATAACGCAGGTGACGGTCGAC
>CALBGD010000034.1 GCA_937893735.1 uncultured Clostridia bacterium
ACTGCCTCAGCCGTGGAAGTGACCGAGTCCGACAACATAGTTGTTGCTTCCTCGCTGTACAAATCAGATGTCGAATCCCCCGAAGAAGTATCGGCGGTATTCGAATCAGCGGAATAAATCACATCAGAAACGCACGGCGGGGGCTGTGCAAAAATCCAGAACACAGCCCCCCTACCGCCGGTGCGCTCAAAATACAGCCAAAACAGCAAATTTCTTAACTATACGACATGATTCTGAAAGGAGTTTTTACCATGGCAGACAAGCAGACATACACCTTTAACAACGAGATAGACACCGTAGAAGTAAGCTCTATGGGCGCAAAGATAATCATTATGCCGCAGGAGCGCGCTGATATCTATGTCGAGTACGACAACCCGAAGGATTCCCCGGAGTTCTGCGCGGTGCTTTCCGGCAAGACGCTGACCCTCAAGGAGAGCTTCACGTTCAGCATTTTCGGCTCCAAGCCTGCGGGGGGATACACGATAACAGTATACCTCCCGCTCAGGACATTCCAGAAGATAAAGATAAACACCGCCAGCGGCGGAGTTGAGGTCGGCGAGGTCTCCGCGGAGAATTTCAGCCTTAACACGGCAAGCGGAAACATCAGCGTCAACGCTTACTTCAACAATATCAAGCTCCAGTCCGCAAGCGGAAACATCACGCTCACAAATCCCTTTGCGGGCGCTGAGAAGCCGGTTTCCCTCGACAAGGAGGAAACAGCCCCGGCTGTGTATATCTCCAAGTCACTCAGCGTGTGCACTGTCAGCGGAAACGCAGTGGTTTCCGGCTACCGCGCGGAGGAATTCAGCGTACATTCCGTTTCCGGAACCACCACAGTTACCGGAGTTTCCGGCAGGGGCAGCGTATCCGCGACCAGCGGCTGTGTAAACGTTGAGTACGCGGACTGGGACGGCGACCTTAACATAAGCCTCGTCAGCGGCAACGTGAACGTAACTCTCCCGGAGGATTCCGGCGTGGAGCTTTCGTTTACAGGCGTTTCCGGCATGGTAAAGACCGACCTCGGTCAGGCAAAGGGCAGCTTTATCAATCTCGGCAAGGGAACCAACGGCGATTTCGGCGGCTCCAACAAACATAAGCTGACGGCTTCCCTCACCAGCGGCACAGTTACCATTGCCCAGAAGTAAGATTTCTTCCTTCCCCCAATATATAGTTCTTCCCGCCGTGAAAAGCGGCGGGCGGAGCGAAAACAATTCTCAGTGCAGGAATGCCACAGTCCGGCGCTGAGCTTATAATAAAAACCCCCGCGCCGCTGTGATGACGACAGCAGTGAACGGGGGTTCAGTGTTTATATAACCTCTGGTCACCTCTAAAAACCTCATGTGAGCGAAAATGGGCAGGGCGCACCATCTTCGTCTGTCAACGAGCGAAATTCCTTATGTGACGGCGTCCATGCCGTCACTCGGTTATTTCGCTCTGCAACATCGTGTTGCACCTCCTTGAAAGGCATACAGCCTTACTGCGTCGGTTTTCCTAGAATCTGGCGCGCCCTGCCCATTTTTGCTTTTCACATCGGTTTTTAGAGGTTCCCTTCTATCTGCACTCCGCGCATTACCGCGAGAGCCCTTTCGTGAGCCTCACGGTCGGCGGTGGCACAGGCGGAGCCGTCCACCGCTACGCGGCTTTCCGGCAGGGCGGCTTTGGCGATTATCGCGTTGGAAATAACGCAGATGTCCGTAACAAGTCCGCACAGCTCCACTTCCTCCGGGGAAATGCGCCGCAATAAATCCGCAAGCTCCAAAGAGCCGAAAGCGGGCTTCTCTATCACGATATCCCCGGGAATTACCGCCTCTGCGACCTTTCCGTAAAGCGCGTGCCCGGGAGTTCCCTTGATGCAGTGCGGCACGGGGAGCTTCTTTCCCTCGGCGGTTTCAAGGTAATTTTCCCCATGGGTGTCCAGCGTGAATATCACCTGCCCGCCGGATTTTCGGCAGTCCGCTATCTTCGCGAGAATGAGCGGCTCCAGCTTCTCGGCGCCGGGGAAGCCAAGGGCGCCGTTCACAAAATCTACCTGATAATCTACTACGACAAGAGCTTTCATAAATACCTCACTTTTTCTTGCGGAGGGCGTTCTTGCCCCAGTTTTCAATGACCCTCACCTGACCGCGCTCTACCGCAAGGGAGTTCGCGGGAACGTTCTTCGTTATGGTGGAGCCTGCGGCGGTAGTCGCGTTTTCGCCGACCTCTACGGGAGCGATGAGGTTGGTGTTGCAGCCGATGAACGCGTGGTCGCCTATCTTCGTGCGGAACTTGTTTATTCCGTCATAGTTCGCGGTAACGCAGCCGCAGCCGAAATTAACTCCCCTGCCGACGTCGCTGTCGCCGACATAGGTGAGGTGAGCCACAGCCGTATTTATTCCGATGTCGCTGTTCTTTATCTCGACGAAATCGCCTATCTTTACGCCCTTCCTGATGGTCGTTCCCGGGCGGAGCTGCGCGAACGGACCTATCTTTACATCGTCCTCCACAACGGAGTCATACGCCTGAACATTGTTGAGCTGTACGCTGTCGCCGATAGTGCAGTTCTCAATATGGGAGTTCGCGCCTATGGTGCAGCCCTTTCCGATGGTGGTGTTTCCGAGTATCACGGTATTCGGGAGTATCGTGGTGTCGCAGCCTATCTTAACGTCGGCGCCGATAATAATGCCGTCAAGCGTGATGAAGCTTACGCCCTCCTCCATTAGCTGAGAGAGCCTGCGCAGCCTTGCGAGCTGGTTCAGCTCCAGCAGGGCGCCCCGGGTGTTCGCGCCGAGCACGATATCAGGATTTGCGGACTTGTAAGCCTCGCGGCGCTCCATAAGCTCCACGCAGTCGGTGAGGTAGTATTCCCCGGCGGCGTTGCCGGTGGACAGCTTCGGGAGGGTCTCGGAGAGCTTCCGCGCATTGAACCAGTAGGCTCCGCTGTTGACCTCGCATATTTCAGCCTCTTCGGGGGAACAATCCTTCTGTTCGCGTATCGCGGAGAAAGCGCCGTTGTCGCGGATTATTCTGCCGTAGCCCTGCGGGTCGTCAATCTCGGCGGTGATGACGGTGACTTCGCTTCCGCTGTTCCGGTGGAGCTCCAGCGAAGCCCGGAGCGTTGCCGCGTCAATGAACGGAGCGTCGCCGTTGAGCACGCACACCGCGTCGGAGCGGTCAATGACCTCCTGCGCTGATTTCACCGCGTCCCCGGTGCCTTTCTGCTCCGCCTGATGGCATATCGTTATGTTCTCTCCGCGCGATGTGATGTATGCGCTTGTAAGCTCCGCGCGGAAGCCGGTGACAACGGCTATCTCGTCAAAGCCGAAGTCCTGCGCCGCGTCCAGCACCCAGCCGAGCATAGGCTTGCAGAGGACCTCTGCAAGGACTTTCGGGCGCTCGGACTTCATGCGCTTTCCGGCGCCGCCTGCGAGAATGATACATGATGTTTTCATAGAAAACCGCTCCTTTTTTGTGTATATGTGACCCTACATAGGGGGTGATGTCTGTGGAATTCCTGCTGTATTTCGTACTGCGCAGGATATTTGTCCGCACGGAATTTTCCCGGGAAATGATAACCGTGACCCGGGGGCTGATATTCCGCCGGAGGTATGATATCCCGCTTTCCGCAGTGACGAAGATAGAGATACGCCGTACTCCCGTGATACGCCTGTTCAGGGGCAGGCGCGTGGAGGTGAGCACGCTGTCCGGAGGGGTGTATTTCTACCTGCATATCCGCGAGGAAATGCCGTTCCTGCCGGAGTACAGCGGGGCTTCAGTCCGGGCGAAGCCGATTCAGTCGGCGGCGGGCGCGTTCGTCGATACCCGGGCGCTGAGCGGAGTTGTCACGTTCGCGCTCCTGCTGAACCGTACCGGAAGCGTATTCGGCAGCGACAGCTTCAGCCGGATAATGTCCGCCATGCTTGGCGCCGCCGAGGAAGTACAGAAAGTGCTCGGGGCGCTTCATATCGGGGTGCCCCGGGTGACTGCTCTGGCGGCGGTTTTCGTAAGCGCCGCATGGCTTCTCGCGTTTGTGCGGAAAGCCGTCGGAATGATGAGGTTTCGGCTTTCCTGCGAGGGCGGATTCATCACGGTGCGGCACGGGGTATTCACATTATATGAATACAGGCTGGTACGGAATAACCTGACCGCCTGCCTGCGGTGCGATACTCTCACAACTCTTGCGCTCGGCTGTGCTTCATTGTACGCGCATGATGTGCTGATATTCCCGGCACTCCGCCGCCGCGCGGCAGACCGTCTGCTGACGAAGATGTGCGGGCTCCCGCCGCCGCAGGAAAACCGCGTTAAGCCGCCGTTTTCCGCGCTTTTCGGGCACTGTGCCGCCCCTCTGGGGTGGCTTGCGGTATTTGCAGGGGCGCTCCTGCTGACGTTCATCGCGGAGCCGATAGCCGCCGACCTCATACAGTCCCTGCTGTGGAGCGGCGCGGTGATAAGCCTGTGGTACGCCGCGACCTATGCCGTTTATATGCGCAAGAGCATGGCGGCGCGCTCCGGCGGAGTGACCGGGCTTGCTTTCAGGCGGGGCGCACGGCTTTACACCGCCGTCATTCCCGACAGAAAGACCGTGTACACCGTGACCGGGCGCAATATATTCCAGCGCTTTTCCGGAATGTGCGATATCACGATAGCCTGCGCGGGCAGGAAGCGTTACAAGCTCCGCAATGTCCCGTACTACCGGGAGATATCGGAGATGTTTACTCCAGAACGCTGACGTACTTTACCCCGTACAGCCTGAACGCCTCAGCGGCTTCGCTGTCGATACGCTCGCCGGGCATAACTATCGGAATGCAGGGCGGGCAGGGGGACTGTATCCCGCCGCAGACCTTACCTGTGGCTTCCCCGGCGGGGATTTTCCGCTGCCTGCTGAACACCGCCTCGCGCACGGACGTTTCCTTTTTCGGGCGGATAACGGGGTAGCTTACAACTGGCATGGGAGCGCGGCGGTCGATAAGGCAGAGCGCCATTTCAGCGCGCTGGCAGTCCTCTGGGGAGGTTATCGCGGAGAACAGAAGCACTATGTAGTTTTCGTCCGCGAGCTCGCATTCAGCGCCGTTGAGCCGCAGCACCTCCGCGAATTCCTGACCGGAATATCCCCACGCGCGGGTATTTATCGTCACACGCAGGTGGTCGGATCTCCTCAGGGTGAAGCCGTGGGCGGCAAGCCTTGTCTTGAGCTTCTTCACGCTGGCGCAGGCGCGGTTGACGCACTCCGGGTCGGCAAGGATCCTGCCGTTAAACCTGTCAAGGCTCTCCATGATGAGGTAGGAGGGGCTGCTGCTGCCGAACATCGCTTCCATTTCCTTGGCGCGGGAATGATCCGTTCCCTTTGAGAAGTGCAGGTATGCCGCCCCAGTCAGCGCGGGGAGAGTTTTGTGCGCGGATTCCGCCGAAATCACCGGGAATCCCATTTCCATCGGGTGGAGGTACTCCCTGCCGAAAGCCGCCTTGCTGACGAATCTGAGGTAAGCGCCGTGGGCGTTGTCGCACACCGCCGGTATCTCCGGGGCTTCTACATGGCAGGTGCCGCCGTAGTAGTCCACATTTGTGAAGAAAAGCGCGTCCGCGCCGGACAGCGACTGATTTGAGCAGTCAACGGCGGCGGTGGGATATTCCTGCGGATACAGCCAGTTTATATCAAGGTCGAGAAGCGCCGCAGCAGAAACAAGGCTCCTGTGGGAGCAGCGCCCGGCGGCTATCGTTTTGCAGCCCTGCGATTTCAGCACTGCAAGCGCTGTCTGTATCGCAAGGGTGCTTCCGCCGGCGGAATAGCAGGTGCGTTCCGCGCCGAAAATTTTGGCGGCGATAGCTTCGCTGTGGGCGATGATACCGCGGGAATCATCGGTTTCGTAAAGGCTGTCCGCTCCGTCTATCTCGGTGATATCGTGGGATTCCTCGCCGTTGTGGCCGGGCATATGCAGCCGGAGCATTCCCTTTCTGCCGTATTCGTCAAGAAAATCTGATAAAGGTGTGTTCATCGTTGTTCTCTCCAAATCATTCGCCCTTAAAGTGCAAGGACGTCCTTCTCCGTCGTAAAGGCGTATTCCTCCGCCCACTTCTCGTATTCTGCATTGTATAGCTCGTTCTTTTTGCTCAGCAGGAGATTCTGCCGCACGTTTGCCCATGTTTTTTCAAGGTCGTCGGCGGTGACCTCCGCGTCCTGCTGATATCTCAGGATATACCAGCCGTAATCCAGCAGCACAGATGTGGTGTCCCCGATATTCTCCAGACCCATCGCGGCGTTGTAGAAGTCCGCACCGTAAATTTCAGTGCCGGGGGTGACGATAAACAGACCGTTGCCCTCGTCCTCGTTGCTGTCAGTCATGAGCTGCGCGAAATCCTCTCCGGAGTTCACCTTTTCCATCAGCGCGTCATAGCGCTCCTGTATCGAGGGCAGGCTTTCTTCGCGGAGCTTGTCCGCTTCCTCGTCCTTGCCGTCGGTGCGCAGGGCGCTTATCTGCGAATATGTGTCGTAGTCGAATCCGACAAGAATAGCCTGAATGGCGCGGGTGCCCTCCGGCAGCCACAGATTCGAGTAGTACTGCCCGTAGAATGAAGCCGGGTCGTCCTCGTAGGATTTCTTTACGCTGTCGATGGTCTCGGTCATTTTGGCTTCAAGCTCGTCGTCTGTGACCTCGGTGCCCTCGGAAAACTTGTCCCTGAGCTTCTGCACCATGGCGGTGACCTCCTGCCAGCCGCAGAGGTCGTCGCGGGTGAGCCCGCAGTCCGAAAGTCCCTGACTGAGCTGGAGCTGCGCCTTTTCCGTCAGCTCATCGTCTGTAAGGGAGCTGTCCGCGTAGGCTATCACCTGCTTTATGCTCGAGATGATGTCGTTTATCGCACTGTCGGCGGAATCCTGAATATTTTGCTTCTCTTCGTCAGTGAATGACAATCCGTATTCGGCAAATTTCGCGCGGATTATGCGGTCCTTGATTATGCCGTCGATAACGTCCTGACGCGCCTGCTTCATCTGGTCGGAAACGGAGCTGTCGGTATCGACGGAGAATCCGTACTGCCACAGGTAGTAGCGGTATTCCTTTATGAATTCCCCGAAGGTGATGTCCATGCCCTCCGCGCCGTTTCCGGCGGAGGCTATCACCGTATCAGCCGGGATATCCGCGGTCAGCACGGAATATAAGTCGTCCTCTGCCGCTGAATCCTCTGCCGCGGAGCTTTCAGCGGTGGAAACTGCCTCTGCCGTTGCCTGCGGCGCTGTGGAGCTTTCAGATGAACTGCTGTTCCCTCCGGTGCAGGCGGTGAGCGTAAGCGCCGCGCAAAGGGCGGCTGTGAGCATTATTCCTTTATTTCTCACGATGAGGATACCTCCGATGCAGTGGAGCTTTCCGCTGTGTCGGCGGATTCAGTGATGTTCAGCTTGATGTAGTCTATGTCGTATGCGTATTCCTCGCGCCACTTCTGCATTGCGGAGTTGTAGGAGGCAGTGGAGGAATTATCCTGAAGCGTTTTCAGGATAGACTCGATGAGGGATTTCTGATTTTCCTCGGTTATAACGGCGTCGGAGGCGTACATTTCGATGTGCCAGCCGAGGTCGGTGCTTACCAGCTTGTAGTCGCCGATGTTCTGGAGCTCATACGCCGCCTGCTGGAATTCTGCATAATAGGTGGTCCCGTTCGGAATAACAAGGTATCCGTCAGGGTTGCTTGCAAGTCCGGGGTCTTCGGAGTATGCCTGTGCGATCTCGTCGAAATCGCCGCCGTTGTCCAGCATATTGATTATTTCCTCGGCGCGGGGCTTCAGCTTTTCAAGCGCCTGCTCCTTCGCCTTTTCCGCGCCGGCTTCATCGTTGTTTTCGCGGCAGGCGCTTATCTCGGTGGAATCCTCCGTGTCGAATTTCAGCAGGATATGTTTTATCATGCGGGAGTTTTCCGGAAGCCAGTAGTATTTGTAGTAGAGATTGTTCTCATAATCGGACGGGTCGTTTTCATATACCTGCTTTATGCCGTCTACGATGTCGTTGTACTCGTCCTCGGCGTCGCTGTATTCTATGGGACTGTCCTCGGCGAGCTTTGCCTTGAGCTTGTCCGCCAGCTTTGCGTTGCGGAACCACATCAGGATATCATCGCGGGTCATTCCGCATTCGGCGAGCTTTTCATCGTATATCTTCTCGGCTTCCTCGAGGATTGCGGCGTCGCCGTTTACCTCGCTGGTGCCGGATTCCCCGGCGTTGACGTAGCTCTTGAAGCTCTCGATGGACTGCTCGATAAAGCTGTTGTAGTCGTCCTCGATGGACTGCTGCTCCTCGTCTGTGAAGCTGTCAAGCCCCATCTGCTTTGTCTGGTCGAGTACGATCTTCTCGTTTATCAGGTAGTTTATGATGGATTCACGCTGGGTCTTACACTCGTCCGCCGTTTCGGTGGCGGTGTCGTCCGGTATCTGCTTCATCAGCAGCCAGTACTTGTATTCTTTGTTGAAGCTGTCAAATGTCACGGTCAGCTCTTCCCTGCTGGAGGTTACTGAGCCGGTAGGCCATGCCGCCGCCGTTGAGGAGCGCACCTCGCAGCCACAGGTCATCACTATTGCAGCCGCAGCAAATGCAGCGGCGATTTTTTTGAATTTCATGTCGATTCCTTTCTGAGAAAACTGCCTTTCAGTGAGTGTCTGAGAACTCCGGCAGAGGTCATGTATATAGTTCAAAACCATTATAGCACATATCCGCGGAAAAATAAATATAAAAATTTTAATTCCTGCATGAAATATTTCTGAAAAGTGCTGTTTTTTTTCTGGAAATATGTTATAATATATCTGTACAGGATTTTTTATTATTTTTAATGTTATATTACTATCAGTAATGGATTACGACAACAATACCGGAGGTATAGCAAACCATGAGTACAAGATGGCTGAAAAGAATAGCGGCGGCGCTGGCGCTGTGTACTGCACTTGCTTCCTTTACCGCGTGCAGCGGCTCGGATTCCTCGTCCGGCACTGCCGAGGGCACCGCGGAGGGTACTGCACAGGCTTCCGAAGAGGCTGAGCCTGTTGCGAAGCTGGGCTTCATTTACAAGGGCAGTGTTGACGACGGGGGATTCACCGCGGACTGCAACAAGCAGCGCTTGGCTGCGGAGCAGTATTCCGATGTGGAATCCGAGTACATAGAGAACGTTCCGGTCAGCGAGTTTGAGAAGGCAGTGAAGCTGCTTGTCGAGGACGGCTGCACGCATATCGTTGCCGGAAGCCCGGTGTACGCAAACGTCATCAACAGCGTTTCCAAGAACTACATGAACATCAGCTTTATAGGCTACGGAGCCGGTGCGCGCACGGTGAACGTCTACGCTTACACGGAGGGCGTTTATCAGGCGGCTTATGTCGCAGGAATGGCTGCGGCGTATAATTCCGATACCGAGAAGATAGGCATGGTGGTAGACCCGTCCATGCTCTACACGCTCCAGTCGATAAATGCGGCGGCTCTGGGCACACAGATAGTGTATTCCACCGCTGACCTTGTGACTGCGTGGGCGTCAACCGACAGAGAGATACGAAAGGCAGTGGACGCGCTCGCTTTAAAGGGCTGCGACGTCATCATCAGCTACACCGAATCCCCTGAGGTGGTCAACTATTGCAGCAGCAAGGGAATAAAGGTCATCGGAAACATAGATTATGGAAGCAATTATGCTGATTATGACAGCATGATACTGTATTTCTATTCCTCTCGGGACAGCTTCTTCCTGTCACAGTACAAGGCAATGCAGATGGGCGACTGGGAGACCTCCTCGTACATGGGCACCCTCGGAAACGGAGTGCTGTGCATATCTGACGCGCTTTCTGCCGCAAAGGACGGCACACAGGATATAATAAACGCGCTTGTGCCCAAGGTGGCAAGCGGCGCCGCGCCGATATTCATGGGACAGCTCAAGGATACGCAGGATACCATCAGGCTGCGCGAGGGCGCGGTGATGTCCACAAGCGATGTGCTGGCGATGGACTGGTATGTTCTCGGCGTGGATAACTCGCTTGACAGCTTCATTGAAAGCAAGGCGACATTTGAGGAAATCCCGCTGGAGATAGAGCACTGATTATAAACAGTATGGGGCAATCCGTATGGACTGCCCCTCTTTTTTATGTTCTGATGAATTCCACAGCGCGGTCCAGAGCCTGCGCGAGATATTCGGGCTTCTGGTTCATTCTGTGGCCGCTGCCCTCTATGCACAGGCGCTGTATCTGCGGATTCAGCCGCAGGAATTCTTCGGTGTCCTGCCGGGCGACAAGCTCGTCCTTTCCGGCGTAGACGGTCAGTATATCCGGTCTGTCCCATGCCGGGCAGGAACGCACCTCGTTAAGCTCCAGCAGTTTTCCGTAGAATTCAAACGGAATATGCAGCTCGCGGCTCATTTTGACGTGGAATCCGTCGCGCCGCGCCTGTTCAGGCGTGAATCCCGGCTGAAACAGCCTCGTGCAGCGCATGAGCGAATCCGCCATGTTTACAGCGGGGACGCGCAGGACTATTTTCCGGAAAGGGTCGCCGGAGGTCTCGATAAGCCGCAGTATACAGCACCCGCCGAAGCTGGTCGCGAATGCTGAGATATCTGTGAAGCTACCGCCCAGCCAGCCAAGTACGGCGCGGATATCCGCAAGGCAGCGCTCCGGGGTCAGCGCAGATTCCGGCTCGGTGCGCTCGCCGTGGCAGGGGAGATCCGGGGCGGCAACGAGGTACCCCTCCGGGCAGAGCCTTTCGGCAAGCCCGGAGATAGCGAGGCTGTCCTTGCTTCCGCCGAAGCCGTGGACGGCAAGCACGGCGCGGGTCGGGGCTCCCTGAGAGTATAGCTTTACAGGTATCCCGGATATTATTTTGGTTTCAGAGGTCATATTTTCTCCTTTTCAGGACGATTCCTTGTGATAAGGTGCTTTATCAGGAGCACAAGTCCAAGCACTCCGAAAAATGCTCCCGTATAAAATGGGGCGTACAGATACAGAGCGAGGAAGCCCATTTCGTCTCCCGTATCCCGGCTGAGACCGACAGCGCAGATCAGGATACTTGCGGCAAGTCCGGGAGCCCCGGAGCACAGCCAGAAAGCCGGCTTCCCGAGCAGCTTGTGCTTTTCCAGTTTTGACTGCACGACAGCCGCCGCAAATATATGCGCGGCAAACAGAATCAGCGTAAGCAGCGGCGCTATCAGGGAAAACAGAGACATTACCACAAGAACGTACATAACGAACGACAGCGCCGCGTTTATCAGCGCCACAAGCGTTATTGCAAGTGTTTTCTTCATGATTTACCCTTTCTGGCGGGAGCGCTCCCCAACAGCCAGATACCGAATCCTGCGAGGAAAACCACAGGATATATGATAAGCAGTGCCGCCGCCACTGATACAAGCTCATCTGTGAAATACCACGCTCCGGAGCGTACAACATCGACAATTTTCAGGACTATCCCGACTATAAAGGCGGGAATCCCGGAGTACACCCAGAAATTCAGCGCGTTCAGCCAGCCGCGCTTCTGGTACAGCCGCTGGAGGAGCTCCGCCCCGGCGATATGCCCCGCGAGAACGACCGCGCATAAAAACCAGAGCCACTGCGAGGCTCCGAGAATCAGCGCGGCACATAATGCGGCGGCAGCGGCGCAGGCGGGTACTCCGCCGATGACGAGGAGTATCACGGGTATGCGGTCTTTCCGGCAGACTGCGTGCTTTATCAGCAGCACGATCCTAAGCAGGGCAAAGAAAACCCCGGAATATACGAGAATGGCAAATGAAATCAGGAATTCTCCTAATCCTGCGAGTAAGCCGTGAAAGTATCCTGCGTTATCAAGGATCATGACGAAGATCAGCATTCCTCCGCCGATCACCGTGGAGGGAAGCCCGGCGCACAGCCAGAACTGCCATTTATTCAGCCAGCCGCGCCGCTGGTACAGTCCCTGAACAAAGACCGCTCCCACGATATGCACG
Source organism: uncultured Clostridia bacterium (assembly GCA_937893735.1). GTDB lineage: Bacteria > Bacillota > Clostridia > Oscillospirales > Ruminococcaceae > CAG-115. Next base: position 11,898 of record CALBGD010000034.1, read on the forward strand.
GCAATGGACAAAAAGCACAGCAGATTAAGTCCCGACGTGAGAACAAAGGGCGCCGCCAGTCCAAGAATGCCAAGCCCGCAGGCAAGTATTCCGCCGATTATGAGCAAAATTATCGCAACTGGTCTCTTCATGCCGCAACTCCTTAATGTCAGCTGATACGGGTATAAAAATACCGCCGGGAGAGTGCGTATTCATTCCGGCGGTATTGCTTGTAAGTGGTTTATCAGAGCTTGAAAACTGCGCTTGTGAAGCCGGGGAGGGTAAGCCCGCCAAGCTCCATTTCTTCGCCCGTGAGCAGGTTTTCCTTTGCCCCGCCCATGTTCAGGTTGAATGTAAACGGATTTGCGTCCGCGTTGATAACGGTGAGCAGCGTTTCGCCCTCAGCGCTGCGGGAGAACGCGTACTGTCTGTTGGTGAGCTGCACCTGCTTGTAGTCTCCGAGAGCCGCTGCGGGGTGTTCCTTTTCGATTTCCGCAAGCCTGCTGATATGCTCGGTGAGGTCGCAGATTCCCTCGCTCTTCATCTTTTCGAGGTCGAATTCCGGACGGAGCTGGTCGTCGCCGCCCTGGTTCTTGTCGCCGGTCACGCCGAACTCGCTTCCGTAGTAGACTGCGGGGATTCCGGGCATCATGAACATCAGCGTGTAGATGAGCGGCAGGTGCTCCTTGGTTTTGAGCATAGTCGCGATACGGTTCACATCGTGGTTGTCTACGAATGTGTAGAGGTGCTTGCCTCTGTAAAGGCACCAGTTTTCACTGCCGAACTGGCGGTTGATGGAGTGCGCTATCTCAAACATATTCATCTCGTTGAAGCTGGAGAACAGCCCCTTGTAGCACTCGTAGTTGGTAACGCTGTCCAGCATTTCGGGGTTCATCCACTTGTTGTAGTCGCCGTGGAGCGTCTCGCCAAGCAGGAAGAAGTCCTCGGAGAGCCACTTGCAGTGACCGTGAAGCTCCTTCAGGAAGTTCAGGTCGAGGCAGTATGCAACGTCAAGGCGCAGGCCGTCAATGCCGAATTCGTTCTTCCAGCCGGTGATGCAGTCCTTCAGGTACTGCTTTACTTCCGGGTTGTAGAGGTTGAGCTTTACCAGCTCGTAGTGACCCTCCCAGCCCTCATACCAGAAGCCGTCGTTGTAGCCGTCGTTGCCCTCGCGAACATGGAACCAGTCCTTCTTTGCGCTGCCCAGCTTGTGCTCGCGGACGTCCTTGAATGCCCAGAAATCGCGCCCGACATGGTTGAATACGCCGTCAACAACGACCTTTATGCCGTTTTCGTGGAGCGCGTCGCAGACCTTCTTGAAGTCCTCGTTGGTGCCGATACGGCGGTCTATCTTGGTGTAATCCGCAGTGTCGTAGCCGTGCGCGGAGGATTCAAACACCGGTCCGAAGTAAATGGCGTTGCAGCCGAGTTCCTTTATATGAGGGATATTGTCGATCACCCTGAGTATCTTGTGGGTCGGCTCAGATGTGAAGTCGTTCTGCCGGGGGCAGCCTAAATATCCGATGGGGTAGATGTGATAGAATACTGCGTTTTCATACCATTTCATGCTTGTGGTTCTCCTTTTTGTCAGATGACCGATACCGGCGGGTAATTGGATAAATGTCGTTCACCCGGAAAGCTTGTCGGGTCATGACGTTATTATAGCACATTTTGGCGCAAAAGTCAAGAAATATTGTGCATAATCTACAATTTTCGGAGAATATATTGGCAACCTATGAAAAAATGTTACAATGCCCCTTGAAAAAAGTTACACAGTTTGATATAATGATAAAAGAGTTATAACGAGCATTTTTACAAAAATTACTATATTTTATTACATTAAAATCTGTGCCTGCTGCAAAGAGGCACATCGGAGGTGCTTCATGTTAAGGAAGTATGCTGACAGGATAATTTCTCTGGCGGCGGCGCTGCTGCTGGCGATGATGATAATTCCGCTGAATGCGTTTGCTGAGCAGAGCGGCAGCGGAAACGTGGTCGTTGGCGCAAACCCGGATTACGGTGTCAATAACGTCGGCGGGAAATACAGCGGCTTTGCGGTGGATTACCTCCGTGAGATGCACAAGCGCACAGGGCTCACCTTTACCTATGTCGAGGGCACGGCTCCGGAGCTTGCTGCAAAGCTCGCAAAGGGCGAGATAGACGTTATCCCCTGCGTTGCTGAGCGCGAGCTCAATTCGTGGCAGGCCATGACCTCCGCGGCAGGACCCGCACAGCCGCTGGAGCTCACACTGTCAGAGCTTTCGTTAGCAAAGAAGTTTACGGCTGTTTACATCACGGCGGACAGCGATACAGACTACGCTGATTACGAAGCGCTGAAAGGCAGCCGCATAGGATACCTTAAAGAGGATTACAGCAAGTATTTCGTGAATGGCGCGTTTATAGGCTCTGAGATACGCAAGGCAGAATTCGTGCCCTATGATACGGAATCCCAGATGCGAAGCGATTTCCTTTCGGGAAAGATAGACGCTGTTGCCAAGGACTGCTACCGCACATGGGGCAGCGAGATGATAGTGTATCAGGTATCAACTGACGACTGCTATTTCCTCGCCTCCGGAAGAAACAGCGCTCTGCTGAGCCAGCTTGACGGCGCAGTAGGAAGCCTTGTAACGACAGATGTCGGATTCTCCGGAGAGATCTTTGATAAGTATGTTACGCAGTTCGGGACTTTCCGCTATGCGCTGACAAGCTCCGAGAAGCATTATCTCGAAAAGAACAGGCAGATAAAGATAGCGTACGACCTCCAGTCCAGCATGATGGACAGCTGGGATAAGTCCTCTGAATCCCTCACCGGACCTACGCAGGTCATGATGGACCAGATCGAAAAGATAAGCGGCTTTACATTTAAGATAGTTCCGTTCAATACGCTGGGCGACTGCCTTTCAGCGCTGAAGAACGGCGAGGTTCAGGCGATATGCGGCGTTAACGCTGATAATCTCTCTGATCACCCGGAGCTGAGCGTCACGGCGCCCTATGCGCGTATCCCGATGACCGCCGCCGGAAAGCCCGGAAGCACCATCAGCACACGCACAAGGTTTGCTGTGCCCTCTTTTGATGACGACATCTCACAGTACATTTCCGTTACATATCCCGGCGCACAGGTGCTCCACTATGACAACGAACGAGAGTGCATAAAGGCTGTAACAGCCGGCGAGGCTGATATAGTGTTCGCGGAGGCGGGAGAGCTCATTTCCCAGCTCAACGCGCAGGACAGCGGTCTTATCGTTATAGATGTGGAATCAGCATACCATACTGAGTGTTTCGCAGTGCCCAGCAGCCAGACGGATCTTTTCCGGATACTTGGCAAGTCGGTCTCCTGCTACGGAGATAACGACGCGCTTGTAGCCTCCTATTCTGCCGCTATCGGCGGCAATGGAAGCTCTTCAGGCTCCAACAAGTTCGTTGAAGATTACCTCGCATGGATAATTGCAGGGATCCTGCTGATACTTGCAGTGGTATTCATTCTGCTGTGCGTTACATCGTTCCGTAATAAACGCGGCGCGGATATGGATCCTCTAACCGGCGGCAGGAGCCGCGCGAAGTTCTTTGAGGACGCAAAGAAGATATTAAAGCATTCCTCGCCTGACAATTGGGCGGTGGTGCTGTTCGATATCGACAAGTTCAAATATGTGAACGACCGCCTTGGCTACGACGAGGGCAACAAGATGCTCGACCGTATTTATAAGACCGTTTCCGACCATATTGAGCACGACGAAATATTCGCCCGCCTGACGGACGATAACTTCGCGCTGATGATAAAGGACGCCTCCGACATTGAGCTGCGTACCAGAATAAACGACATCTTCGAGGAATTCGACCGCCGCAACGCGCTTTTTGTGAAGTATCCCGTGGTATTCAGCGCGGGTATATGCCGGCTGGGTCAGTGCGCGAACGAAGTCCATAAGGACGACATAGACCTCAACACCGCCCTCGACCGCTGTAAGATAGCAAAGAGCACATTAAAGGGAACGCACTTCTCCTCTATCGCGTTCTACGACGGATCGATACGCGATAAAGCGCTGCGTGAAAAGGACTACGAGAGCATAATGCCCGCGGCGCTAAAAAAGCGCGAGTTCCAGTGCTACCTCCAGCCGAAGTACGGTCTGCGCTCCCGCAATATCGAGGGCGCGGAAGCCCTTATCCGCTGGAACAGCCCGGAATTCGGCTTCATCTCCCCCGGCGACTTTATCCCGATAGCTGAAAAGAACGGCTTTGTGGTTGAACTCGACTTCTTCATACTTGAAGAGGTGTGCCGCACTATGCGACGATGGATAGACGAGGGCAAGAAGCCGGTCGTTATATCGGTGAACCAGTCGAGGCTTCACCTGAACTACGATGATTATATCTGGCGCCTGCGCGAGATAGTGGACAAATACGATATCCCGTACGAGTACATCGAGCTGGAGCTCACCGAAAGCGTTTTCACCGAGAATGCCGAGAAGCTGCTGAAAATCATGCACAAGCTCCACGAGATAGGCTTCAAGCTGTCGCTTGACGATTTCGGCTCCGGATATTCCTCGCTGAATATGCTTAAGGATATGCCGGTAGACGTGGTGAAGATAGACAAGGAATTCTTCAGCGACACCATGAACACCCGTAAGGGCCGCGCGGTAATCTCCACCGTTGTTGACCTTGCCAAGAACCTTGATATGGACGTTATCTCAGAGGGCGTTGAGACCCGGGAGCAGGTGGAATTCCTGACGGAGATACACTGCGCGATGGTTCAGGGATATTATTTCGCGAAGCCCATGCCCATTGCGGATTTCGAGAAGCTCTGGTATGAAGACCTTGACAAGATAAAGGCAAAGAAAGAGAAAGCTGCCGCGCAGCAGCTAAGGCGCCTTGAAGCCCATGAGCATCACGAGCATCAGGAAACGAAGCCGGAACCACAGAGCGCCGCTTCCACAGAGCAGCCGTCTGATAAATCGGATTCTGTTCCGGAAAAGCCTCAGGAAGCCGGGCACGCCAAGGAAAGCGGCGAAACTCCCGACAAGCCGGAGGAACCCTCCGAACCGCAGAAAGCATAAAATAATACAGGCGCCGAAAAATCCGGCGCCTTGTTTTTTATTCAGTTTCAGCCGTTGCTTCCGCGGTGGATTCCAGAGTAGATTCTGCGGTTTCCGGCGGGTCGTAGGTTATGTAGAGCTCCGCTTCGGAGTTACCTGTTTCTGCCGTCAGCCAGTTCCTGATGTGCTGCTGTGCGTTCTCGTCAAGCTGTATCTGCGTTTCGGCGAGAAGTATCGCGTGGGCTCCGTCTGTGCCGGAGGTGCTTCCGCAGCGCACATTGCTGAGCTCCGGGAACACCTTTGCTGCCTTTTCAGCCACTGCTGTGTAGTCGATAACGTCCTTTAATCCGGAGTTTTCGGCTTTCAGCCCGGAAATTTCCTCTTCCTGCTCGGATATCTGCTGCTGGAGCTCCTCTATCCGGTTCTCCTGCAAAGCTATTGTTATCTTGTCGGCGCTGTCCTCGGAGTCGGTCATGTCGATAACGCTGTTCTGGGTCACGGTAAGGGTGTAGCCGTCAAGTCCGTATTTCGGCATTTCCTGTTCCAGCATGGAGATAACGTCGTCGGATATCGGGGTTCCGACAAGGCTGACGGAGATGTTCTTTGCGTTCTTGTCGGCGCTGCTCTTAACAAGTGAGGTGTTCGGGAACACGAATTCCCCGCTGAGGTAGCTGGAAATATTCTTGTCCATGATGGAGCCGTACACGGTAGAAGCACCGAAGAAAACGCTGGGCACTGCGGCGATTATCGTGATGGCTGCCACTCCGCGGTTGATGGCTTTCTGGCGCTTGTCGCTGACGCTTCTGTGATAGGGAACGCGGAGCATCATCGTGACTATCATTGTCGAAAGCGAGATGAACAGCGTGTTTATCAGGAACAGATAAAATGCGCCGAGGAAGAACGACGGCTGTCCGGAGGCTATTCCGTAGCCCGCCGTGCAAAGCGGCGGCATGAGCGCTGTCGCAATCGCAACGCCGGGGATAACGTTGCCCTTTTTCTCGCGGGTGTTTCCTATCGCGCCGACGATTCCGCCGAACAGGGCGATAAGCACGTCCCATATCGTTGGGCTGGTGCGGGCTATCATCTCGGCAGTGGGCGTGTCGATGGGGGTTATCAGGAAGTAAACGGTGGAGCTTATCATGCTTATCACTACCTGGGTGCCGAATCTCAGCAGAGCCCTCCGCAGAAGCCGCAGGTCGCGCACGGCGAGGGAATAACCCATCGTCATGATACCGCTCATCAGCGGGGAAATCAGCATCGCGCCGATTATTACGGCGGTGGAGTTCATATTAAGACCTATGGAAGCTATCAGCGCCGCCAGACACAGTATCCACATATTCGGGCCGTGGATAACGGTGTTTTCCAGCATCATTTCGTCTATGGCTTCATAGCTCATCATTCCGTCGTGCATATTCAGCATATCGCTGAAGAATTTCCGCACGCCGGTGCGCTTTTCCCTGCGTTCTTCCTTTATTTTTTTGATCTCCTTGTGTATGCCCTTATCTATTTCGTCGGCTTTTTCGGTTTCCTTGCTCATGTTCTGACCTCTTTATGCAATAATTTCCTACATTATAGCACAGTATAACGCCGATTGTCAACAACAATTATCGCCAAAATGCGGGGGAAATACCTTTACATATGCGGCGGTTAGTGGTATAATACTTACAGAATAATTCGCGGCTCTCTGCCGCAGACAGGAGATAAACCATGCTTAAACCATTTTCTGACCGTGTTTCAGGGCTCCAGCCGTCTGCTATCCGTGAGATACTCAAATTCACCGCCGACCCGGAGGTCATCAGCTTTGCCGCCGGAAACCCCGCGCCGGAGGCATTCCCGACTGACGTTATCGCGAAGCTGTCCGCGGATATTTTCAAGGAGGAGCCGATAAACGCGCTCCAGTACTCCATCACCGAGGGCTACCCGAAGCTCCGCGAGTGGCTGAAAAACGACCTCACTAAGAAGAACCTTTTTCATGACGGAGATCAGGTGATAATCACCAGCGGCGCACAGCAGGCGATAGAGACCACCGCGAAGATACTCTGCAACGAAGGCGACGTGATAATCTGCGAGGATCCGGCATTCGTGGGCTCCCTGAACGCATTCAGAAGCTATGGCGTAAAGCTGGTGGGAGTTCCGATGGACGACGACGGAATGATACCCGAGAAGCTGGAGGAGGCTCTCAAGGCAAATCCCACCACGAAATTCATCTACACTATCCCAAACTTCCAGAACCCCACCGGCAGGACGACAACGCTCCAGCGCCGCAGGGAAATGCTGGCTCTTGCGGAGAAGTACGGCGTGTACATACTGGAGGACAACCCCTACGGGGCGCTCCGTTTTGAGGGCGAGGACGTGAAGTCCATCAAGGAGCTTGACACAAAAGGCAATGTGCTTTACTGTGGAACATTCTCCAAGACGCTTGCGCCAGGGCTCCGCGTGGGATATCTGCTCGGCCCGTCCGAGATAACCGCCAAGGCGGTGGTAGGACTCCAGACCAGCACGGTGCACACGAATATATGGGCGCAGATGCTGACGTACAGATTCCTGACCACGGTGGATTTTGACGAGCACCTGAAAAAGCTTCAGGCTATCTACCGCCACAAGTGCAAACTCATGCTGGACGGGCTTTCTGCGGAGCTCCCGGAGTTCATCAGCTTCACCCGCCCGCAGGGAGGTCTGTTTATCTGGGCTACTCTGCCGGATAAGTACGACATGAATGCATTCTGCAAGGGCGCTGTTGAGCGCAAGGTCGCGGTAGTCCCGGGAAATGCGTTCCTCGCTGACGAGAACGCGGTTTCGCATTCGTTCCGTCTGAACTATTCTACTCCAACTGACGAGCAGATAGAAAAGGGTGTCAAGATTCTCGGCGCGGCGGCTAAGGAACTGCTGAAATAATCCGAATACGGTGTTTCGTAGGGGACGGGCAAGCCCGTCCCGGAACTTTTGTGTGACGAGATTTAACGGCGGTTTGGGCAAGGACGCGCTGCATAAAAGGGCGGGAGGGGCAAACAGGACGTTTGCCCAAACCGCCCCAAAGCAGCGCAAGGACGCGCTGCATAAAAGGGCGGGAGGGGCAAGCCCCTCCCCTACAAAACAATAGAAAACGGAGAGGCGCGAACCTCTCCGTTTCTGTTATAGCTTTTCAGCCGCCGCGCGCATGACTCTTGCGGCTTCCGTGATATCCGGCTGTTCGATGACTGCGGAGATGACCGCCGCGCCGTTTATCCCCAGCCCGTAAAGCTGAGTTATATTCTGCGGATTCACGCCGCCTATCACCACGAAAGGAATAGTCACCGCCTGCCTTATCGCCCGGATAGTTTCCGGAGTGACGGGGCGGGTGTTTGTTTTGGTAGAGGTGGTGAACACCGCTCCAACGCCGAGGTAGTCCGCGCCGTCAGCCTGAGCCTTTGCCGCTTCCTCCGGCAGGGCGGCGGAAACGCCTATCAGCTTGTCCGCGCCAAGTATCCTGCGGGCTTCCCGGCAGGGGAGGTCGGACTGCCCGAGGTGGACTCCCGCCGCGTCAACAGCCTGACAGATATCCAGACGGTCGTTTATTATCAGCGGGACGCTGTACTTGTCCGTGACCTGCTTCACGCGCTTTGCAAGCTGGAAAAGCTCCAGCGATGAAGCGTTCTTTTCCCGGAGCTGAACGACGGAACAGCCGCCCAGTATCGCGAGTTCAACGCTTTCCTCCACGGTCTTGCAGGACATCAGCCCGCTGTCGGTGCATAAATACAGGGTGTAATCAACATTCATTGATATCAAGCCTTTCCATAAGAAGCTGTGGGGTAATGCTCCCGGCGAAGTCGAAAAGCGCCGCCCGGAAGCTCCCCGCGCCGTCCGTCCGTTCTGCGGCGAGTTCCCCGCAGATATCCATGAACGCAATTCCGGCGGCGGTTCCGGTGAACCCGTCGCTCACCGAGCAGAAAGCCGCACACAGCGCCGAGGTCAGACAGCCCGCGCCGGTGATTTTTTTCAGCAGGGGAGTTCCGTTCCTGATGATGGCGTTCCGCATTCCATCGGAGATAACATCGTATGCTCCGGTGACTGCGCACACGCAGCCGAGCCTTTCAGCGGCGGCTTTCGCGGCGGTTTCGGGAGATATCCCGGTGTCAGAGGAATCCACCCCGCGCTCTTTTCCGGAGAATCCCGCGAGGTAGGACAGCTCAGAAAGATTTCCACGGACGGCGGTAAGTTTCACACGGCTGATTATCTCAGCGGCGGAATTTCTGCGGAATTCCGAGCAGGCAACGCCCACAGGGTCGAAAATCACCGGAATGCCGCGCTCCGCCGCCTTTTCGCCCGAGCGGAGCATAGCCTCCACCCGGGAAGCGGACGGAGTTCCGAGGTTCAGCGTCAGCCCCTGCGCGATGGCGGTTATTTCGGCGCTTTCCGCGGGGTCGTCCGCCATTATCGGGGAGGCTCCCGCCGCGAGGAGCATATTTGCGGTATCTCCGGCGGTAACGTAGTTCGTTATGCAGTGAATAAGAGGGGACATACCCCGCATATCTGCAAGGGTATGTCCGATAAGTCTGTTTAGGGTCATTTCAAGCCTTTCAAGATTTCTGCGGCTGTATGTCTCCCAGGAAGATATCAATAGCCCTGACGCGCTTGAGCGAGGTAACGACTATTGCGGCGATAACGGTTCCCACAACGCTGGAGGCGAAGAACGGGAAAACGAATCCGAACAGCGTTGCCGCAGTGTTGTTCATTATCAGGTAAGCTATTGGGAATGAGAGCATACCGCCGATAACGGAGGTTCCGAACAGCTCTCCTACATAAGCCATGGGCAGGCGGAGGGACAGCGGCTTTCCCTTGAATATCCAGTGATACATCACGCCGGAGAGGAACGCGCCGACCATGCTTCCCGGGAATGCCAGCGGCGAGCCGAGCCCCGTGAAATTACGGATAAGGCTGGCGCAGAACGCGGTTCCCATCGACCACCACGGCCCGAGGTAAACACCCGCGATGATGTTCACGAGGTGCTGTACCGGCGCGCACTTCGCCCCGAGGAACGGGAACGAGAACAGCGAGCCGACAACGGCTACCGCGACTAATACCGCCGCAATGGCGAGCTTCCTGATGTTTGTCTTTTTCATAAGATACCTCTTTCCTGCGCGGCGCAGGGCAGAGTTATCCCAGCGCACGCACAAATGCGTTACATTACGGTATGCCGTAATGCCGGTCGATACTCAGAAGTATCCTCTCACCGCGAAACACGCGTTCCCTCGCTGGAATCTGACTCCGGACGGCGCTCCCCGCCGGAGACTATAAATAAATTCGGAATTCATAATTCGGAATTATGGAGCGCGCTTCGCGCGGTATTTCAAAAATATCCGCGAAGCGGATACCATAATTCCGATTTCCGAATTATTTTTCTGTGCAGAACTTTACTTCCTTGCCCTCAAGTATCATGTTGGTGGTGCGTACTGCGCACATCTTTCCACACATTGAGCAGGAATGACGGTCTGCGGGAGGTACGCTCTCAAAGTAAGCGCGAGCCTTGTCGGGGTCTGCGGCTACCTTGAACATTTCCTCCCAGTCGAGCTTGTGGCGGGCTGCCGCCATCTCGTTGTCCTTGTCGCGGGCGTGGGGTATCCCCTTTGCGATATCCGCAGCGTGGGCGGCTATCTTGCTGGCGATAATGCCCTCCTTGACGTCGTTGAGGTCGGGGAGTCTCAGGTGCTCTGCGGGTGTCACATAGCACAGGAAATCCGCGCCGCTGGCCGCAGCTATTGCGCCGCCTATCGCGGAGGTTATGTGGTCGTAGCCCGGGAATATATCAGTTACCAGCGGGCCGAGAACATAGAACGGGGCGTTGTGGCAGATGCGCTTTTCAAGCTTCATGTTTGCCTCAATCTCGTTCATTGCCATATGACCGGGACCCTCTACCATGACCTGAACGTCCTTTGCCCATGCGCGTTCTGTGAGTGCACCGAGCTCTATGAGCTCGGATATCTGACCGGCGTCCGTTGCGTCGTCGATACAGCCGGGGCGCAGCGCGTCGCCGAGGGAGATGGTAACGTCATACTCGCGGAGTATATCAAGGACTTCATCGTAATGCTCGTAGAACGGGTTTTCGTTTCCGGTCATCATCATCCATGCGAACAGCAGGGAACCTCCGCGGGAAACTATGTTCATCTTGCGCGGGTCGCGGCGGAACGCTTCAATAGCGCGGCGGTTGATTCCCGCGTGGATAGTCATGAAGTCAACGCCCTCTTCTGCGTGGGCGCGCACTACCTTGAGGAAGTCCTCTGCGGATATCTCCAGCAGATCCTTGTCGAGATAGCCTATCGCGTCATACATGGGAACGGTGCCTATCATGGCGGGGGAGCGCTCGATGAGCTGCTTGCGGAACGTGTTGGTCTTGCCGTAGTTTGACAGATCCATGATAGCCTCTGCGCCGAACTTTATCGCCATATCCACCTTCTGCATTTCCATGGTGTAGTCCTTGCAGTCGCCGGAAATGCCGAGGTTTACGTTGATCTTGGTTTTCAGCCCGGAGCCCACGCCCTCTGCGGAAAGCGAGGTGTGGTTAACGTTGGCGGGGATAGCGACCCAGCCCTTTGCAACAAGCTCGCGGAGCTTTTCAGGCTCCATGTATTCCTTTTCGGCAACGGTCTTCATTTCCGGGGTTATAATTCCCTTTTTCGCTGCCTCCATCTGTGTTTTGTATTCTCTCATCTTCAAGTCCTTTCCGGGAACTGGCGGTAGAAGTGATCCATGGGATTCTTGCCTTTCCCGATTTCAAGTCCGTGCTGTATCGCGCCTGTCAGGTATTCCTTGGCAAGCCTTACCGCCTCCGGCAGGGTATTCCCCATCGCCTGATATGCCGCGATGGCGGAGGAAAGCGTGCAGCCGGTGCCGTGGGTCGCGTTCGTTTGTATCCGCTCGTGGGTAAAGCTGTGGAATTCCTTTCCGTCAAACAGGATATCCGTCGCGTCGCCGGAGAGATGTCCGCCCTTTATCAGCACTGCGTCCGCGCCGTGTGCAAACAGGCTGAGCGCCGCCGCCTTTATGTCGGTGAGGTTCTCTATCTTACAGCCGAGCAGTATTTCGGTCTCCGGGATATTCGGTGTCAGCAGGCTGCACAGCGGGATTATCCCGCCGATGAACGCCCCCAGCGCGGAGCCCTGCATGAGATCCCCTCCGGCAGTCGCTGAGATCACCGGGTCGCATACCACTATCTCCGGCTGATATTTAAGCAGAGCTGCGGCAACGGCGCGCATAGCCCCCGCGTCCGGGAGCACGCCTATTTTCACCGCGTCAACGCGGATATCGGTGAACACTGCGTCGAGCTGTGCGGAGATAACGTCCGGCGCGACAGCCATGCTTGTGATGACGCGCTCGGTGTTCTCCGCCACAACGGAGGTGATAACGCTCATTCCGTAGCAGCCAAGCGCTGAAAAGGTTTTCAGATCAGCCTGTATCCCTGCTCCGCCGGAGCAGTCAGAGCCGGCGATTGTAAGACAGTTTTTCATCGGGAGACCTCCTGAATAAAACAAAAGACCCCTGAATAGCAGAAGTCCTGAGATGATATTTCGTCACGGCTTCCCTACGATGGTATTAACCAACAGGTTCAAAGGGTCGGGCCTTTGTGCCCTCTCAACTCAGAGTGAGTCCCCCCAGCACGTTATATTATACCACTATGCAATTACTTTGTCAATAAGAAAAACTCCGCAATGCGCAGAATGCGGAGCTTTGAGTAATTGTTACCTGTGCGACGGCTTTTTGGATACGCAGGCGATGGCCTCTGCGACAGCGATGTTGAGATCAACGCTGTTCTGGCGGACGAGTGAATTCAGCTTTGAATAGAGCTCGCCGTTGTGCGTGCTGACGTATCTTGCCGGGAGCTTATTCAGGGCGAGCGCGGTCATGTCCTCGATGCAGCGTTCGCATTTGCAGCAGTTCTCGGTTTTAAGCATTTCTTCGAGCTTGTCTTTTACTATATCTTCCATTATATTAATGAGTGCCATCAAATAACCTCCCTGACAGCCATTTGTTAGGCTGTATATAATTATTTTACAATATAATTGCTTGTTTGTCAATAGTTTGTTATGATTTTTTACAATTTTCCTCAATGACGCGCCTGATGTATTTTTTCTGTAAAAAGACAGAAAATATCCGCAAAAGAAACAAAAAAGGAGAGTTCCTGTATGAATATATCGAACGAAGAATACGGCGAGCTTGCGAAAAAGCGCTCGCACGGCTCAAAGCTGTACAAGACGGTGCCGATGGCGTTCCTTGTGGGCGGTCTTATATGCACGCTGGGCGAGGTCCTGCTGAACGTATACGGAATGATAGGGCTGAACAAGGACGACGCTGGCGCGCTCGCCTCAATGACGCTGGTGTTCCTGAGTATCCTGTTCACCGGGCTGGAGTGGTACGACCGGATAGCGCAGCACGCGGGCGCGGGTACGCTGGTGCCCATAACCGGATTTGCGAACGCCGTCGCCTCCCCGGCGCTGGACTTCAAGAGCGAGGGCTATGTGCTGGGGCTCGGCGCGAAGATGTTCGTCATCGCCGGACCTGTGATAGTATACGGAATAAGCGCCTCAGTAGTTTACGGGATAATCTACTATATAGTAGGGCTTTTCATGAAGTAAGGGGGTATTGCTGTGAAATTCTGCGAGGGAAGAACAATGTGCTTCCGCAAGCCGTCCATCATATCCTATGCGGCGGTAGTCGGAAAGGCGGAAAACGAGGGACCCTACGGCGGGGAATTCGACGAGGTTATAGAGGACAACAAGGGCGGCGCCGACACATGGGAGCAGTCCGAAGCGCTGTTCCAGCGGCGCGCAGTGGGTCACGTCCTGAGAAAGGCGGAGCTCACCCCGGACAAGATAGACCTTGTGATAGCCGGAGACCTGCTGAACCAGTGCGTGGGAAGCTCCTACGGGCTGAAGGACTACTATATGCCGTTCCTCGGGATATACGGAGCCTGCTCCACGTTTGCAGAAGGGCTGCTGCTTTCTGCGGCTCTGGTGAATGCGGGATATCTTGATACGGTCATAGCCAGCACATCGTCGCATTTCAGCACGGCGGAGCGGCAGTTCCGGTTTCCGCTGAACTACGGCGGAGTGCGCACTCCCACCGCCCAGTGGACTGCGACGGCCTCCGGAGCGGCGCTTGTGGGGTTCAGCGGAAAGCCGCCGTTTATCCGGGCGGCGACCATCGGCAAGATAGAGGACATGGGCATAACCGACCTCAACAACATGGGCGCGGCGATGGCGGGCGCGGCATACGACACCCTGACACGCCACATGAAGCACCGCGGCACTCACCCGCAGGACTATGACTTGATAATCACGGGCGACCTTGGTCAGGTGGGAAGCGACCTGCTGTACGACCTGTTTCAGCGGGACGGGGTTTCCCTGAAGGAGCACCACAAGGACTGCGGTCTGATGATATACGACCGCGCCAGCCAGGACGTGCACGCAGGCGGCTCCGGGTGCGGGTGCTCGGCCTCCATGATGTGCGGGCACTTCCTGAAGCGGGTGCAGTCCGGGGAGCTTAAGCGCATACTTTACTGCGCGACCGGCGCGCTGATGTCGCCGACCATGGTACAGCAGGGCGGCAGCATTCCGGGAATCGCGCACTGCGTAGAGATTTCATCTGAACAGGGGGGATAATCATGGATATGTTTCTTGAATATTTGTGGGCGTTCCTGATAGGAGGGGCGTTCTGCGCGGTGGGACAGCTCCTTATCGACCTCACGAAGCTCACCCCGGCGCGTATTCTGGTGAGCTATGTCGTGGCGGGAGTTATTCTCGGCGCGGTGGGAGTTTACGAGCCGCTTATCGAATTCGCGGGCGGCGGCGCGACAGTTCCGCTGACCGGATTCGGCAGCCTGCTTGCAAAGGGAGTCCGCGAGGCGGTGGACGAGCACGGGCTCATCGGGGCTTTCATGGGCGGCTTCACGTCCTCGGCGGCGGGAATATCGGCGGCGATATTCTTCGGACTGCTGGCGGCGCTGTGCTTCAAGAGCGGCTCCAAAATAAACGAAACGTGACCGCATTGACTTAAACACTCCGTTATGTTATAATTGTATTATAACTTATAACAATGTCCCGCGAAGCGGGACGTAAAATAATTCCGGATTCCAAATCAAGAATTCCGAATTGACATCGGGGTGTTTATGGATTACTTCTTTCACGCGGTCACAACGAAATACCGCAGGCGGCTCAAGGGCATGGTGATAACTGTGCTTGTGCCGCTTTTCGGCGTTTGCGTGTTCTGCACCGTAAATATCCTGCTGAATCTCGGCGGCGATATCGTAAAGCTGCTTGCCGCGGTGATTTTCGGGTGCGTTTTTCTTGGGACGGCTTCGGTGTTCACGGCGGTGTATTTCACCTATAAGTACACCAAGCGTCATAACCGATTCACCTATCTCGATATCCTGCCGGACGGCTTCGTTTTCAGCCTGTACGCCGGGGAATTCAGCGGCGGCGGAAAGCAGACGATACTCCGCAAGCTGTACTACGTGCCGTTCTCCGGCGTGGAGGAGATATCCCGTGACGCTGAAAAGACTCCATGCTCCTTCACGGTTAAGGGAGAGGTGCGGTATTATTTCTACGAAAGCTCCCGTCTGGGCTACCATGTTGACGAGGACGACCACACCACATTCGACAGCCCGGAGCTCAACGAGCACGGATTCCAGACGCTGGAGAGGCTGGAGGTCAGCGGGTGGTTCGGCCCGACGAAAAAGATAGTCCAGTCGCTGGAGTACTACCTCGCGGAATTCCGCGGGAAACCGGAGAAAAAGCCTTTCAATATCGCGGACTATATCCCGAAGAAGCGCAGAAAACCTCCTACGACCTCCAATCCTATGCTGGAAGCGCCGAGTTACGACAGAAACTGGAAATAGCGCTGTGAAGTCAGCGTAAAAATAATTGCCGTTCAATGGGGAATTTAGTAGAAATACCACTTGAAAAAAAGGGCGCAAGGTGATATAATAATACAAGATATGTTTTCCGGTAAGTGCGTAAAGACGGAGAAAAGAAAGGAAGGTCACAGAATGGCTGCAAAATACATCTTTGTTACCGGCGGCGTCGTTTCGGGACTTGGCAAGGGCATTACCGCCGCTTCCCTCGGACGTCTGCTCAAAATGAGAGGATACAAGGTCACTATCCAGAAGTTCGACCCTTATATAAATGTTGACCCCGGCACGATGAGCCCCTATCAGCACGGCGAGGTATTCGTCACCGACGACG
>CALBGD010000035.1 GCA_937893735.1 uncultured Clostridia bacterium
CTCGACGTAGCCGCGGAACAGGATTCCCGTGTAGTAGTTCTTCTTGTGGGCAAGACCGAGGTCTACCTTTATCTTGCCGGAATAGCCCATGGAGCAGAGCGCCTCGTATGTAGCGTGCAGGCTGCTCAGCTTGGTGCGGAGCTCCTTGCTGTACATATACTTCTCAGCCGCCGCGAACACTTCGCTTTCGCCGAAAAGCGACGGAAGCGCCTTTACAGCCTCCGCAGCGCTGCCGGAAATTCCCTCCAGAGCTTCGTTCAGCGCGGGGTAATTCTTGCTCTCGATAAGCGCGTGTATCTCCTCGGACTGCTCTTCGGGGAGGTTCAGGTCGTCAACCACGGTGCGGAAAATTCCGCTTTCGCCTATTTCAAGGCGGAAATCCTCATCGACTGCAAACAGCGCCTGCGCCGCCAGCGAGAGCGCCTCGTAATCAGCCGCCGTGGTTTCGCCGCCGAGGATCTCGATTCCGCTCTGGGTGAACTCGTCGTCCCTGCCGCTGTTCTTGGGATTCACCATGAATATGCTCTGGTTGTAGTAGAGCTTCAGCGGGAGCGGCTCCTTGCTGAGCCGGGTCGCCGCAAGACGCGCGATAGGCATTGTATTATCCGGACGGAGCACCATCAGGCGGTTCTTGCCGTCCACCAGCTTGTACATAGTTTCCTGCGGGAAATAACGCACCTTGCCGCCGAATACATCATAGAATTCCAGCCCCGGGGTCAGCACCTCGGAATAGCCGTATGCCGTAAATATCTTTCTCAGTTTTTCCTGTATGCTGCGCTTGGCGATACACTCGTCAAAAAGCAGATCCCGGGTCCCCTCCGGGGTGAGCAGATCGTATCTTTTCAATTTCCTTTTTCCTCCGCTTTAGTGTGGTAGTGTGATATCATGCTACTAGTATAACACAAAACAGCGGTATTGTCAATAAGCGGTGTATTTTTTGGCAATTTGCACAGCCGCTTTCAACAATACCGCTGAAAGAATCACATATCGAACAGCGACATCTGGGCGGAATTCGGGATATCGCCGAAAACTCCCATTTCGCGCATTTTATCCATAACGGAGCTGTTAAGCCCGCTCTGCTGCTGGATATCGTCGATACACATATAATTGCCCGCGTCTATTACCTCTTTCAGCTTGAACGCCGCGTTAGAGCCGCAGCCGGCTATTGAGAGGTACGGCATACGCAGCTTTCCGTCCTCGATACGATAGGTAGACGCTCCGGATTTTCTTGCGTCCACCGGAAGCACCCCGATACCGCGGGACATCATCTCGTTTATGAGAAGAAGCGCGTCAAGGGTTCCCTTTTCCTTTACGCCGATATTAGGCATAGCCTGAAGCTGCTTTATGCGCTCCCTTACCGCTTCCTTGCCCTGAAGCACAACATCAAGTTCAATGTTTTCCGTGTGCTTTGTGAGCGTTGCGGCGTAGAATTCACATGGTCTGTTTATCTTGAACCAGCAGAGCTTTACCGCAGATGTAACATAAGCCGCAGCGTGCGCTTTCGGGAACATATATTTTATCTTCTTACAGCTCTCAACATACCAGTCAGGGACGTTATTGTCCTTGAACGCCTGATATATCGTGTCGTCAAACAGCTTGGTCGCATTGCCCTTACGGGTTATCTCCATTATCTTGAACGCAAGGCTAGGCTCAACTCCTTTGTGGAGCAGATAAACCATGATATTGTCACGCGTTCCGATAACCTCGGAAATCGTACAGGTGCCGTTTTTGATGAGGTCCTGCGCATTGCCGAGCCATACGTCCGTGCCGTGCGACAGTCCGGAGATCTGGAGCAGGTCGGAGAAGTTTCTCGGTTTCGCGTCCTGAAGCATCTGCATTGCGAACGGTGTGCCGAATTCCGGTATACCGTAGGTTCCGCAGGGAGCAAATATGTCGTCCGGAGTAACTCCGAGCGGCTCAGTGGAAACGAACAGGTCGTATATGTCGCGGTCAGTGGTAGGAACGTCCGCAATCTTCATTCCGGTCATATCCTCAAGGTGCTTGTACAGGGTAGGCACATCGTGTCCCAGCTCGTCAAGCTTAAGGATAGTATCATGCAGCGCATGGAAGTCGAAGTGGGTCGTTATCATGTCGCTGTCCGTTTTATCCGCCGGATGCTGAACCGGAGTGAAGTCGTATACCTCATAATCATTCGGCACAACGACCATTCCGCCCGGGTGCTGGGAGGTGGTTCTCTTTACGCCGATGCAGCCGATGGAGATTCGCTCCATCTCGGCGTTGTTGTATTCGATCCCGCGCTCTTCGCAGTATTTCTTCGCGAAGCCGTATGCGGTCTTGTCCTGAACTGCGGAGATAGTACCCGCCTTGAATACGTGATCCTTACCGAATAGTTCTTCTGTGTAGCGGTGTACCTTGCCCTGTACTTCGCCCGAGAAGTTAAGGTCGATATCAGGCGCCTTGTCTCCCTTGAAGCCAAGGAACGTTTCGAACGGTATGTCGTGTCCGTCGCGAATCATGTCGGTTCCGCAGACTGGGCAGTTCTTTTGCGGCAGGTCAAATCCGGAGCCGACAGAGCCGTCCGTGATGAACTCGTTGTGGCGGCACTTTGGGCAGCGGTAATGCGGCGCGAGGGGGTTGACCTCCGAGATACCGGACATTATCGCGACAAACGACGAACCAACTGAACCACGGGAGCCTACGAGATAGCCGTTATCCTCGGAATACTTTACCAGCTTCTGAGCGATCATGTAAAGCACAGAGAATCCATACTTGATGATAGCGTCAAGCTCTTTCTGGAGACGCTTTTCAACGATTTCCGGCAGGTCATCGCCATACCACGCATGGGCTCTGGTCCAGCAAAGATCCTGAAGCTCCTGCTCCGCGCCCTCGATGGACGGCGTATATGTTCCCTTTGGTATCGGTCGGATATCATCAACCATGTCAGCTATGGCGTTAGGATTCGTGATGACTACCTCGCGCGCCTTTTCTTCGCCAAGATAGCTGAACTCCGCAAGCATTTCATCGGTGGTACGCAGGAAGAGCGGTGCCTGATTGTCCGCGTCCTTGAAACCCTGTCCTGCCTGAAGTATCTTACGGAAAATTCCGTCCTCCTCGTTCATAAAGTGCACGTCGCAGGTTGCAACGACCGGCTTGCCGAGCTTCTCGCCAAGGCGGACTATCTTCATGTTGAGCGCGCGGAGCCCGTCGTCGTCAGCAACTGTGCCCTCACGCACAAGGAACCTGTTGTTTGCGATAGGCTGTATCTCAAGGTAGTCGTAAAGGGAAGCAATTTTTTCTATCTCCTCCTGCGGCTTCTCATTGAGTATGGCACGGAACAGCTCACCCGCCTCGCAGGCGCTTCCGACAATAAGGCCTTCGCGGTGCTTTTCCAGCTCAGAAAGCGGGACGCGCGGCTTACGGTAGAAGTAATTCAGGTTGGAATAGGATATCAGCTTGTACAGGTTTTTCAGCCCCGCCTGATTCTTTGCAATGATTATCATGTGATACATGGGCTGCTTCTTCACATCTACATTGCCAAGGACGCGGTTGAAATCTCCGAATTTCTCAACGGAATGTCCCTTGCAGGTCACGGTCACCATTGACACAAAAATCTTGGAGAGCATTTCCGCGTCATCTATTGCGCGGTGGTGATTGAAGTTTCCGAGCTTGTACTCCTTGGCGACAGTATCCAGCTTGTGATTTTTGAGGTGCGGAAGGCCCGCCCTTGCAAGCTTCAAGGTATCGCAGTAGCGGATATCGTATTTGATCTCATGACGCTCGCAAATCTTTGCGATAAAGGAAGTATCAAAGTCCGCATTATGCGCAACGAGAACTCCGTTTCCCGCAAATTTTATGAAGTCCTTAACAGCGGTTTCCTCGGTCGGAGCGTCCTCCACCATTTCATCGGTTATGCCGGTAAGCTCAGTAATGTTTGCCGGGATAGGCTTCTCCGGATTCACAAACGTCTGAAATCTGTCAACGACTTCAAGGCTACGAAGTTTTACAGCACCGATTTCCGTGATTCTGTCGGTATCGCGGT
>CALBGD010000036.1 GCA_937893735.1 uncultured Clostridia bacterium
TAGCATCTGATATAAGTCATGTACGAAATCTGCTCGTGTCCCGGTTTTTAGAGGTGACCAAAAGGAGAAACAACATGATAAAAGCTGTGATTTTTGATATGGACGGGCTGATCCTCGACACGGAAAAGCTCCTTGTGAAATACTGGTGTCAGGCGGCGAATGAGGCAGGATTCCCCATGCAGAGGGAGCACGCGCTGAATATCCGCAGCCTTGCCCGGAAATTCGCGATACCGTATTTGCAGGGCGAATTCGGCGAGGGCTTCGACTATGTGAAGATACGTTCCCGCCGCATGGAGCTCATGAAGCAGTACATTTCCGAGCACGGGCTTGAAACCAAGCCGGGCATAACAACGCTGCTCGACTACCTAGACAGCAGGGGGATTCCCGCCGCGATAGCCACTGCAACGGATATCCAGCGCACGGAGGACTACCTCGGTCAGGTAGGGCTGCTGGGCAGATTCAGTAAGATAGTCTGCGCCTCGATGGTGGAGAACGGCAAGCCCAAGCCGGATATCTACCTTTACGCGGCGGAGCAGCTCGGGCTTCCGGCGAACGAGTGCATGGCGCTGGAGGACTCCCCGAACGGCGTTCGGAGCGCTTCTGACGCGGGCTGCGTGACCGTCATGGTTCCCGACCTGACCCAGCCGGACGAGGAGCTTTTAAAGCGGATATTCGCAAAAGCTGATTCGCTGGCAGATGTTCCGGAGATAATCGAGAGAACATAAAAAAAGAGGACGGCGCTGAACCGTCCTCTTGCTGTATTCAGGCGAGCTCAGCGGATTTTTCCGCATTGAGCCTGCACTTGTCCTTCCATTTGCCCTGCCAGTAGCGGATAAGGCTCATCAGGGCGGTTATCACCCATGTCAGGCAGGTAGTAGTCCAGACCGCCCACCAGCCCATTCCGGGGATATGAACGAGAAGTATCGCGAAGCCTATACGTCCGATGACTTCCACGAAGCCGTTTATCATCGCGTAGACCACGTCTCCGGCGCCGTTGAGCAGTCCGCGCGTGGTGTGTATCGTTCCGAGGGCGATGTAGAACAGGCAGGAGAGCCGCAGAGCCTTGCCGCCTATCTCTATCACCTGCGGATCGTCAACGAACATTCCGACTATCTGGTCGCCCAGCAGCAGGAATATCCCAGCGATGAACACCGCGAACCCGACAGTAACAAGCATACTCCTGTGGTAGCCCCGGATAACGCGCTTCTGGAGCCCCGCGCCGATATTCTGTCCCGCGAATGTGGATACCGCCGCATTAAGCGAAGCAAACGGCTGCTGCACGAGCTGCTCCACGCGCATTGTTGCGGTGTACGCCGCCATTACCGTTTCTCCGAAGCCGTTCGCAGTCCTCTGGAGGAATATCATCGAAACGGATATCATCGCATTCTGGAGCGCTATCGGGATTCCTGTGGTGATACACCGACGGCAGGTCTCCAAGTGTGGCTTTGCGTCCGCCTTGGTCAGCCTGAAATACGGATTCTTCCTGAATCCTACGATAATGCTTCCGGCGGCGCTTACTCCCTGAGAAATTACGGTCGCGTAGGCAGCACCGATGACCCCGAACTGGAACACGCATACGAACAGCAGGTCAAGCCCAACGTTGAGCAGGCTCGCAACGACCAGGAATATCAGCGGCGTGCGCGAATCCCCGAGGGAGCGCATAACTGCGTTTATCCAGTTGTAGGCGGCAACGCAGAGCGTTCCTGCGCAGGCGGCGCGCATATAGTTCGTGGCGTCCTCCAGCAGGGATTCAGGGGTGTTCATCATCTTCATCAGCAGACCCGCGCAGCTCACGGAGATTATAGTGACGACCGCTCCGAATGCCATGATAACGTAAGCGGAGTTTGTTATCAGCCGTTTGACTTCCTTGTGCATTCCCGCTCCGAAACGCTGGGAAATGAGTATCCCGGCGCCCACGGAAAGCCCTATGCAGAGCGTGCTGAAAAGGTATGTCAGGGAGCCGGTGGTCCCGACCGCCGCAAGCTTGTCAGAGCCGAGAAATTTCCCGACTATCATGGAGTCAACGATGTTGTAAAGCTGCTGGAATACGTTTCCTGCAAAAAGCGGCAGCGTGAACAGGATTATGTGTTTCAGCTCGCTGCCTTCGGTCATTTTCTTTGTGTAGCTCATAATTTTACCTTTAATTAAGCAAATAATGTTCTGATAACTTTCCCCATACACAAAAACAGCCCCGCAGAAAGCGGGGTCGTTCTGTTTTGTTTTTCCGTATCAGTCTGACAGATAGGATTTTACAAGCACCTGAAGCAGCTCGTCTCGATCGATGTGGCGGATAAGTCCCCGGGCGTTGTTGAATGTCGTGATGTATGTAGGATCCTCGGAAAGAATATAGCCTACAAGCTGATTTATGGGATTGTAGCCCTTCTGCTTCAGTGCGTCATAGACAGTAGTAAGGATCTCCTTCATCTCGTTTTCCCTGTCGTCGTGTACGGAAAAAGTCATGGTCTTGTCGTGCATATCATCAATCCTTCCTTGTCCAAAAGTTACAAATTGGTTACATTATGATTATACACGCAATCATGAAAAAAAACAACCCGATTTTCATTGTTTGGGCAATTTTACTATATAAAATCTATGATTATCACAAAAACGTTTTTTCAACTTTGGAGATTCTTACAAAAATAATGTTTTAACAGGCTGCAATATATAAATTTTGCTAAAACTATTGTATAATTGCGATTTTTGTGGTATAATCATAATATATAGGCGCGTTGACTGTTTCATGAGACAGATGTAACGTGCACCCGATTTTGATTTTTTTATTTCAGGAGGAACTCAGATGGCAGCCGGAGATGGATTCAAGCAGGTACCTTTTGGCTTTGACAAAAACGAAGTAAACACTTACATAAGCGACCTCCGCAAGAAGATGAGCGCACTTGAAGCGGATATGCGCAAGAACGACGAAAAGACCAAGGCGGCTGAAAAGCTCGCCGAGGAGGCTGACAGCCGCATAAAGGCTGCGCAGGAAGAAGCGGACAAGAAGGTCGGGGAAATCTCTGCACAGCTTGAAGAGGAAAAGGAGGTAACCTCCAGACAGGCTATCGAGATACGCAATCTCAAAGACCGCGTAGACGCAGAAAAGAAAAAGATGACGGATATGCTGAAGAGCGGAAAGGGCGTTTCCGCCGAGGCTACCCGTACATTTAATGAAGTCCTCGAGAAGGCAAACGACGAGGCGGCACAGATCATTGAAAATGCTAAGAAGCAGGCAGAGAACATCGTTGCCGAAGCGCTGAGAAAGCAGGACGAGATGAACGGCAGGACTTCCGCGTTCCTTGATCAGCTCCGCGCACAGCTCGAGGCGATGAACGAAGGCTACAATGCCGTTAATGCTTCTGCGGCGGAGCTCCTTGGGACAACTCCCGCCGAGGCGGTTACGCTCCCGGCTCCTGAATCCACGGCGAAGCCGGTTTACACGGCTCCCCAGCCTGAGGAAGAAGAGCCCGCAGAGGCTCCCGACCTGTCCGTGTTCGATCAGGTAGCAGAGGAACCTGAGGAAGAAATCGTTTCTGCGCCGGAGGAACCCGCCGCTGAGCCGGAAGAAGAGCCGGTCTCCGAGCCGGTAACTCTGCCGATAACCGCAGAGGAGGGCGCTCCCGCCGTATTCGACGAGGAGTGGGGCGGCAATGAAATGGCTGACGCAGTAGCGGCTGCCGAAAAGAAGATGTCCGGTGAGAATAAGGCGGATATCCCGCTCATGAACCCTGACGCCTCCAATCCGTTTGGCGGAGACCTGTTCACAAACGACGACAATCAGGACGATATGTCGGGCTTTGATATGGATAAGCCTGATGATACAGTCGATCATGTGGCTCCGCTGGACGTTTCCGACCATGCGGAGGCTTCCTTCGACAACGACTTCACCAAGGATCTGCTGGCGCAGACCATGCCGTCAAGCTCACTTGGAGATGACGCTGACAAGGATCTCCTCGCTGCTGTAAAGGCGGCGGAGGAAGCGGCGGCGATAAAGCCGAGCAGCGTTTCCGATATCAGCATGGACGACGAGCCGGAGGACTCCGGTATGTCTGAGGAGGACGCGCTGATGAAGGCGCTTCGTGACGCAGAAGCTGCGCTCCAGAGCGTGAGCGATTCCGGCAACAGCAGCACCGATGAAGCTCCGCAGGAGGAGCCTGCCGCTGACGACCCGTGGGCTGACCTTCAGAAGCAGCTTGAGGCTATGGAATCCGCCAACGGCGCTGATTCCGCGATTTCCTACGATGAGCCCGAAAAGCAGGAAGAGCCCGTGGAGGAGAAGCCCGTTACACCTCCGTCCGCTGACGACTCTTCTATCTGGGATTTCGGCGGCTCTGACAACGGCGATGATGACATGAGCTCTGATTTCGGCGGCTTCGGCGGCTTCTGATAATGGAAATTAACAGCAAACCCGGCGGTACGGTGTGAACCGCCTCGCCGGATATCTTTAAATATATACAGGTGAATTTCGGATATGACTATTGAGTTAGACACAAGCGAACTTAAAGAAAAGGCAAAGACGCTCAGGGCAGGGGACAAGGTGCTTCTTTCCGGCACGGTATACACTTCCCGTGACGCGGCGCATAAGCGGATCAAGGCGTGCATAGAAAACGGCGAACCGCTTCCGTACGCCATTGACGGAGCTGCGATATATTACGCGGGCCCCACGCAGGCGAAAGACGGAATGGTTATCGGTTCCTGCGGACCCACCACCTCAAGCAGAATGGACGTTTATTCCCCTATGCTGCTTGATATGGGGCTTTCCGCCATGATAGGCAAGGGCGAGCGCTCACAGGCAGTGTGCGACGCTATCGGGCGCAACGGCGCGGTGTACTTCTGCGCGATAGGCGGCGCGGGTGCGCTTGCCTGCAAATGCATTACTGAGTGCGAGGTCATTGCTTTTGAGGATCTTGGCTGCGAGAGTGTAAAGCGGCTGCATTTCGAAAAGTTCCCGCTGATCGTTGCGATAGACTGCGCAGGCGGCAACCTTTTCAAGACCGGCAGGGAAGAGTATAAGAGCTGAGACATGCGACATCAGTTATGTAGTGGAATTGCATAAACTGGGACGGCTTTTTTCATATAAAGTGCTTGACTTTGGAAAATTTGCGATTTTTTCTTGACAAATCTTATCGCAGGTGCTATAATTACGAATAGCAGAAGTATTTACATTAAAAGTAATTTTGGATCATTGTATGGCTGATTTAACACAGATGTCTGATGAACAGCTCGCGAACCGGGTTTCCTCGGCGGAAAACGGCGAGGCGGTGGCGGAGCTTGTTACGCGTTACACCGGGCTAGTACTGGCGCTTGCCGGAAAATACAGCGGCAGCGCAGATTACGAGGAACTGGTGAGCGATGGGCTTGACGCGCTTATCAGCGCGGCTTCCGGCTATGTGCCTGGACGCGGGAGTTTCAGCGGGTTTGCGTCTGTG
>CALBGD010000037.1 GCA_937893735.1 uncultured Clostridia bacterium
TTCCTTGCACCCGGGCTATGACCCCGGAGGAGATACGCGGCGAGTACGAAAAGGAAACCGGAAAGGTGATAATCGAAACCTTTAACGGCGTTGACCCGATGAGCATTCCGGCGGTTCTGGTAAAGAGTCACGGTCCTTTCACCTGGGGCAAGGACGCACACGAAGCTGTGCACAACTCCGTGGTGCTGGAGGAGGTCGCGTTCATGAACTACCACGCGCTGACGATAGCTCCGACTGCCGGAAGAATGCAGCAGGAGCTTCTCGACAAGCACTACCTGCGCAAGCACGGCGCGAACGCATACTACGGGCAGGGCTGACAGACATTATACATAAAACGAAAGAACCGCACAGCAATGCGGTTCTTTCGTTATGTGTACGCAACAGGCAGACAAACTTCTATCGCGAGAAAAGCCTGAAATACAAAAGCGCCTCGGCGCGCGTACTGCGTGTCGAGGCACTCGACTGGTGGAGATGGGGGGATTCGAACCCCTGACCTCTTACATGCGAAGCAAGCGCTCTCCCAGCTGAGCTACACCCCCATTACTCACCCATTATAGCACAAGTTCACCTGAAAATCAAGTAGATTTTCGGATTTTTCGGGTGATATCCACAGAAAAACGCCTGCCCCGGACGGGACAGGCGTTTAATATTACGAAAACGCAGGGATCAGGCGTTCTTCTTTCCTCTTTCCTGTACCCAGATCCACAGCGGACCAGCAAGGCAAACGGAAGAATAGAAGCCGACCAGCATACCGATAGCAAGCGGTATGGAGAAGCTGAGTATCGAGGTAACGCCCATGAGTGCGCACACAACGGATACGGAAACCATCGCCGCAACAGTCGTGGCTGTTGTGATGATGGAACGCGGCAGCGTCTGGTTTATGGACAGATTTACAAGCTGAGCGTCCGTGAGCTTCTTGCCGTACTTTGCGCGGTTTTCACGCAGACGGTCGTAAATGATGATGGTGTTGTTGATGGAGTATCCCAGCAGGGTCAGGATAACCGCCATAAAGTTGGAATCCAGAGACATTCTGCCGAATACGAACACTGCATAGGTTATCACAACATCGTGCAGCAGGCAGATAATGGCGATAACGCCCGCCTTCCAGCCGCCTATATTCTGGAATCTGAACGCGATGTATATGGTCAGCAGAATGAACGCCGCGCCTACCGCGATAAGGCAGGAGATAAGGAACGAAGTACCGGAAGTAGCGCTTACGTTTGTGGTGTCGATGTTCTGAACGTCCTTTTCAGGGAGCGAATTCTCAACTGCATCGTTTATCTCGTTGAGCTTGTCGTCGTCCATCTTCTCGTCAGCCGCAAAGGAAACCACCATGGTATTGAGGCCGCCCGTGAAGCTGGTACCTGTTGTGATGTTGACCTCGGGAACGTCGCCCAGCGCCGCAATGGCGGACTTGGTGGTAGCGATGTCTGCATCGGTTATCTCGCCGGAGTAGCTGTAAGTCAGCATGGAACCGCCCTTGAAGCGGATATCCACCTTTACGCCGAACACGAACGTGCAGATAAATGTCAGCACGATAACAGCAGCGGAGATAATGCAGAATACCTTTCTCTTGGAAACGAAATCCTTGCCGAATTCCGTGGGAACTGCGGGACCCTTAGCGTCAGCCTCGCCGTCAGCCGCAGCACTCTTCTCGCCGCCGTAGAACCACGGCTTCTTGAATACCTTGAATCTGGAGAGCGATGTAGTCATCATTCTGGTTGCCCAGCAGGCCATGATGAAGTTCATGATAACGCCGACAAGCAGGGTGAAGCCGAATGAATAAATGGTACCGTCTGTGGAAGCGCCGAACCATGTGCCGAATACCAGCATAAGGATAACGGCAACGATGATTACGGTGAGGTTAGAGTCGAGTACAGCCGTAAAGCCGCGGGAGAATCCGTTCTTGATGGCACCGTCGATAGTTCTGCCCGCCCTGAGCTCCTCGCGGATTCTTTCTGCGGAAAGGACGTTCGCGTCAACGCCCATGCCTATCGACAGGATAATACCCGCGATACCGGGTATCGTGAGCGTGCTGCTCGCATTGAATCCGAAGAATCCTGTTACAGCCGCGAACATACCAGCCACCTGACCCGCGAGCGCGATAACTGCAACAACGCCGGGCAGACGGTAGTAGCCTATCATGAATATTGCGATAACTATGAACGCGATAACGCCGGCAATGCCCATTGCGTCACGCGCGCCCGTGCCGAGGATAGGAGAGATCGTGGAGAGATTTTTTACCTCCAGCTTGAACGGAAGCGAACCGCCGTTTATCATGTCAGCGAGCTTCTTTGCCTCGGTGTAGCCGTTCTCGCCGGTGAAGCTGCCGGAGATGGAAGCCTGTCCGTCAGAGATGACTGCGCTTACGGAAGGAGCGCTTATCTGCTCGTCGTCCATCCAGATTGAGATACGGGAGCCGTCCTCTTTCGCTTTGGTGGTTGCCTCCTTGAAGGCCTCCTTGCCGCTGTCGTTCAGTGAGAGGTGAACAACGTAGCTCTGGGACAGGGTGCTTTCGGTGTCCATGCCTACCTGTGCGTTGGCAACGTCCTTACCGGTGAGCACGAGCTCCAGATCCTCGTAGGTCTGGCCGTCCTGAAGATCTCCGCTGTAACCCATGCGGAAGCTCAGCATTGCAGTAGCGCCAATCTCCTGTACAGCCTGCTCCGGGTCGAAGCTGGTGTCGTCGGCCTGCCACGGGAAGCGCACGATTATGTTGTTCGAGCCGAAATCCTCGTAGACTTCATAGTCGTTGATGTTCTGATTGATAAGACGGGTCTCGATGATGGACTTCGCCGCGTCGAGGTCGTCGTTTGAAATAGCCTCGGTGTAGTCGTCCGGTGCGCCGAATGTTACGTTAACGCCGCCGCGGATATCAATACCCCATCTGATGTCGTCAATGCCTGCGATGATCGTTGTTTCGTTATCGCCGTAGCGGGTGCTTATACCCAGCGTGGAGAGCAGCGAAAATGCGATTATCAGGGCGGCAACAACGAAGAACACGGGTCTTCCTATCTTTTTCTTCAAATGTAGCTCACTCCATTTCGTGTTAACGGCATACTGCCGTAATTATAATCATACCATTCTATTATAATATAAAAAGCGGGATTAGTCAATAGCTAAATCCCGCAATAGTAAAATTTTTTCAGTTCAGCTTCACTTATATATCATCTTTTCCGTGTTGAATTTATCCGTATAGCCGACGTACCAGCCGAGCTGTGTAACAGCCGGAATGATCGCATAGTACAGTATCATAAGCGCCGGGAACAGCGGAGACATTATGTCTATCTGCCGGAAATCCGTTGCGACCCACGCCTTTTCCGCAAGCTCCGGCATGGGCACAAAAGTCTGTATGAACGGATATGCGCTGCCGCTTACGAAACGGTACACAAGGAACGTATCCGCCTGCGGGAAGAACAGCTTGTTCAGCAGGAGCACCACCGAGGGCAGAGCCGCGATCGCGAACATTATAAGCCCCAGCCATATCCAGCGGCGCGGCAGGGGAGCTTCAACGCGGTGATTTCTAACAAGACTGCGCTCCCTTGCACCGTCCTTCCACGCTACGGTGAACATCAGCATGAAGAATATAAGTGTCCCGCAGAGTATCGCCAGCATGTTGAAAACGACCTCGGAGCCGTAAAAATCAAGATTCGTAGCGAACATCGTCAGCGCCATCGTCATGAACAGGCAGAGAAAATTCCCGAGGACGATATAGCCGAAGCCCTGCAAAAGCAGATTATAGAATGGCTTGCGTTTCATTTGGATTCCTTTCAGAAAATTCCTTGTGTAATTCCGGAAAGACGTGAGATACTATTCCCGAAAGAAAACCGGGCGACCGGAGCACACAGGAATCGAGGTATTTATTATGAGCAGTTTCAAGAACAGGCAGAGCGCCGAGATACTCGGCAGCGTATACAGAAATGCCGAGATGGCATACGAGGCTTCCGGAGACGTGCTGAAGCGCTGTCCAAACAGAAGCCTTGCGGGCGAGATATCCGCGCAGCGCGACCGCTACCGCGATGTTGCCGCGCAGGCGCGTACCGAGATAGTCCGCCGAGGAGGCGTGCCGCGCCCCTACCCTGCCTACGCAAAGGTGATGTCGAAGATGGGCATAGCAATGAAAACCGCCAACAGCCGCAGCAGCAAGACGATAGCCTCCCTGATGATAAGGGGCACCACCATGGGCATTATCGATATGCAGCACGCGGTGAACTCCTCGCACGGGGCGGAAAGCAGGGTGCGCACGGACGCCGAGAAGCTCCTCGAACGTGAGCAGGACTTCTGCGACCACCTGAAAGGCTACCTGTGAACGGCGTTTCGACATATCAGGAAAACGTCCCCTGCGACGTGGAGGCTGAGCGCCGCCGCGGCAGGGAGCCGGAGCGCCGCTCCCCGGTCAGCGGAAGAGGGGGTCAGCGCCCCTGCCAGTCGGGATTCACGACATTATTGTTGACGATGTTGTCGTAAACGATTTTCGCACGGCGGCGCTGCTCCTTGGCGTCGTCGTCGTTTCCTGTCATATTGCTGGAGAATTCCTCGCGGATATAAAGGCCTACGGTGTCCGGGCAGCTCTTCCAGCGCGCCTCCTTGATGAAGCCGGTTGTGTTGAGCTGGAGCCCGCAGCCGTCATAAAGCACGGCGTCCGGGTATTCCTCCGACATATCACAGAAGAACTGCACAAGCAGGTGCGCGTCCTCCTCTTCGTCAGTTCCCGCCTCGGAAGTGCCGTTGGTGGCAATGGAGTTTATCAGCGGGATTATCCCGGTATCCGTGAGGTACATCTGGCTGTCGCCCGCCATAAGCTCCGAGGAGAATTTCAGGTTGTTGGAATCGTAATACTCCGACATTCCGTTTTCATCGGACAGGTTGATGAAATTCACCGCAACGTGAACGTAGCCGTTGCCGTCGAAATCCGGACAGTAGCGCTCAAGGGCGGTTTCGATGTCCTTGGTCTTGGCGTATATGCCGGAAGAATTCGAGTTGGATATCGCGAGCACATAGAGGTCGCGCTTCTCGCGGGTGACGAGCTGTACGGTCAGTATCGTGAGCAGCACCAGCGTGAATGCTATCCCGACAACGCGCCACTTATAATGATAGAAGAAGTTCTCGACCGCTTTCCAGCCGGTGGGCTTTTCGTAGACGGGCTCGCCCTTCTCGGGGAATTCCTCGCTTTCCTCGATTATGCCCTGCTTCAGCTTCAGCAGCTCGGCTCTTTCGCGCTGCTGGCGCTGCTGCTCCTCTATTTCGCGGCGGACCTTCTCCATGGGGTCCTTCTTCTTGCGGCGAATGGGCTGCGCGGAGCCGTCGTCGTCATTCAGAATGCTTTTGTACTGATTTTCTTTATTTTCGTTGTTATCTGGCATTTTATTCTCCTGTGGGTGAATGGATAAGCGGGGTACATATCGTCAGCTTTCTGACTTCCC
>CALBGD010000038.1 GCA_937893735.1 uncultured Clostridia bacterium
CCGCCGTTGTCCTTCTGATGGCGTGGCTGATGGTTCTCGTTACTGGCAAATCCGAAAAGGTACGCGAAATACCGCACAAAGAGCTGCTTTTCATCTGCCTCAGCGGGATTGCCACCGGAGCCTCATGGCTGTGCTATTACAAGGCCCTCCAGGACGGACCGGCAAGTATCGTTGCGCCGATAGACAAGCTAAGTATCCTTGTTACTGTGCTGTTCTCCCGCATTGTATTCCACGAAAGGCTCTCGCTTAAATCCGGAATTGGACTGGCGCTGCTTACCGCTGGAACCCTGCTTCTGCTTATTTAATTTACGCAGCTCCCCGGTGATTACGGGGAGTTTTGCTTTATGGTAACGTCTAAAACCGACACATAAGCAGATTTCTATGCGAAAGGGAAACGCTTAATAAAACAAAATCGACACGTTCAAACGCGAAACTCATGCGTCTGATTTTGTTTTGCTTCTTCAGTATTTTCATTTGTCAAAGAAATCTGCCATTAAGGAGAAATTTGGAGGTTGCTTTATGTAAAACAAAAGCCCCGGAGCGACCCGGGGCTTATATTATGTATGACCTGAATCACTTCTGTCTGAGAGTGAATCTGGAAACAAGCTGCTTCATGGTAGTTGCCTGAGCGGAAAGCTCCTCGGAAGCTGCTGCGCTCTCCTCGGCCGTTGCAGAGTTCATCTGAACCACACTGGAGATCTGCTCAACGCCGGTTGTTACCTGCTTGATTGATTCGGCCTGCTCATCGCTTACATTAGAAATACGGTCAACAGTGGTAACAATGCTCTCGATCTGCTTAACTACGCCGATGAGGGATTCTGCAGTTTCATCTGCGATCCTGGAACCGTTCTCAACTGCGCTGATAGAACGCTGGATAAGTTCCGCAGTGTTCTGGGAAGCGACCGCAGACTTGGAAGCAAGGTTTCTTACCTCGTCCGCTACGACTGCGAAGCCCTTGCCTGCCTCGCCCGCCCTTGCTGCCTCTACTGCGGCATTGAGCGCAAGTATGTTTGTCTGGAATGCAATGTCTTCAATGGTATTAATAATATTGCTGATCTGTGTGGAGGTATCATTGATCTCCTGCATAGCTCCAAGCATTTCCTTCATGCGGTTGTTGGAATCCTCTGCCTTTTTGCCGACTTCCGCAATACTGCGGCTTGCGTCCTCGGAATCCTGTGCGTTCTTGGTGATCTTATCGGAGATCTCCTCGATCGTAGCTGCAAGCTCCTCAACAGAACCAGCCTGCTCGGTAGCGCCCTGTGCATTTGCCTGAGCGCCCGCAGATACCTGCTCGGAACCAGAATCCACCTGGTCAGCAGACTGATAGATCTGAGACAGAGTATCGCTGAGTTCGACTGCAAGCACTCTCATATTGTCCAGCAGCGGCTTGAACGCGCCCTTGTATACCGAGCGGGCATTGGTATGTACATCGAAATTGCCCTTTGCAAGCTCGCCATACATATAAGTTGTA
Source organism: uncultured Clostridia bacterium (assembly GCA_937893735.1). Classification (GTDB taxonomy): domain Bacteria; phylum Bacillota; class Clostridia; order Oscillospirales; family Ruminococcaceae; genus CAG-115. The sequence goes on from CALBGD010000038.1 coordinate 1,472, forward strand.
TCATTGATAAGTGTGGAAAGACCTGTGATAGTCGCGCGCATCGCGTCAGCCATTACACCGAACTCATCGCGGCTCTGATAGGATATCTCGCTGTCCAGCTCGCCGTTGGAGATCTTGACGATAGCGCTCTCGATTTCTTTGATGGGCTTGGTGAACAGCGCAGTAAGGTTGATTATTGCCGCAACTGCCAGCGCGATGTTTACGATCGCAACAACCAGAACTGCAATACTCATTCCCTTTGCGTAGCTCTTTGAGTTCCCGAACATTGTGCGCGCTTCCTGAGTAAGGATATCATCTGCGCTCTTTATCTCAGTTATGCACTCATCAATCTTACCCGCAAGGTTTGAATTGTATGCTTCGAGTGCGTCAGCGTTAGAACTGCCCTTAATAAGTTCCGCAAGCGCGGGAAGCTCATTTACGATATCTGTGCAGGAGTTTCTGATGGAATCAATACCTGCGTCCGTGCCTTTGTATGTTATCTGATCTAGGGCAGCAATCATTTCATTTGCAGCCTCTGTTGCGTTGTTCAGGAATTCTTCTTCCTTGTCCATATCATTTTCAAGCGCTGCCGCAAGAGTATTGCGTGATACTTCCTCAACGTACACCTGCACGTTGCCTATGCGTACAACACTGACCAGGTCCTCGTTATAAATTGTTTCGAGATTACTGGATACTACATTGATGCCCATTATTGCCAGCAGCGAGCAGGCAATGATCATCACGATCACAACGCCAAACGAAAGTATGAGTTTGGCAGATACCTTCATGTTTTTCATGTTATCTCCTTCTCCTCGGCACAGCAGGAAGTCAGACTGTGCATTCTTTTATTTCAACCTTGCTTTACTTCCAAATTATATTTTATCACTATCGTGCAAAAAAGTCAAAACAAATTTGTATAAAAAAGCCATATTCATTGACTTAGTTAAATATTTTGTCAAAATGGCAAAAAAGTGCTTGCTTCTGTCTATTTCTTCATTGTGCAATTTGCCGAAACATGATATAATCAATACAAGAACAAAATGCCGCCGCATGGCAAAACGAGGTGTATATCATGTCAAATCCATATCTTCCCAGTTGGGAATACATTCCTGACGGCGAACCGAGAGTATTCGGGGACCGTATATATGTTTACGGCTCGCACGACCGAAAGGATTCCATCGACTTCTGCGACTATAAGCTTAAAGTCTGGTCTGCGCCGCTGAGCGACCCGAGCAAATGGGTATGCCACGGAGATATTTTCCGCACAAAAGATGGCGCGGACTCCCCCTCTGACGTCGACTGGACCGACCAGCTCCTGTTTGCTCCGGACGTTGTGGAGCGCGCCGGGAAATACTACCTGTATGCGTACATAGTGAACGCAAAGGGCTGCGTGGCTGTCGCCGACCGCCCGGAGGGTCCCTTTAAGCTGCTTTCCAGATACGAATACGATATCCCGAACCACTATGACAACGGAACGTTCATCGACCCGGGAGTTCTTGTGGACGACGACGGCAGGGTTTACATCTACTGCGGGTATCAGGGAAGCTATATGTGCGAACTGAAAGATAATATGTACGAGGTTGTGCCGGGAAGCTACAAGCTGGATATAATCCCCACCGCAGAGCCGCACAGATTCTTTGAGGCGTGCTCGCCCCGCAAGATAAACGGCACCTATTATCTCATCTACTCGCCGCAGAGAGGAAGCTGCCTTGACTACGCGACCTCCGACAGCCCGACAGGGCCGTTCACCTACCGGGGAACCATCATCGACAATGGCATCGACTTCCCCGGAGGAAACGACCACGGCTCCGTGTGCTGCATAAACGGCCAGTGGTACATCTTCTATCACCGCATGACAAACAGCACGATAATGTCCCGCCGCGGCTGCGTTGAGCGCATTGAAATACTCCCGGACGGAACTATCCCGCAGGTGGAAATGACCTCCCTCGGCTTTGAGGAATCCCTGAACCCGTATCAGGTGACCCCCGCAGAAACCGCCTGCGTGCTCAAAGGCGGGTGCTTCATCACGGAAACAAACGTGTTCGAGCGTCCCGTGACCAACATCACCGACGGCTGCGTCATGGGCTGGAAATACTTTGATTTCGGTGAGGATTTCTCGTCAAAGACCATGCAGGTTCGGCTGAAAGTGCGCGGCTGCGGCTCCAAAGGAAGGATACGCATTCTCCTTGACGGCGAGAACGGCGAGGAGCTCGGAACCGTTGAATTCAGCGAAGACAGCGGGGTTATCGGCGGCAGAATAAAAGCCGCTTCCGGCAGGCATTCGGTGTTCCTTGTTGCAGAAAGCGTCTATGAGGGCTGGTTCGCGGACAGCATGAAAGGCAGACAGCTATTTATGCTCGACAGCTTTGTTTTCATGAAGTAATATTTAAATAGTATAGCTCCCCGGGATTCGAAATTCCGGGGAGCTCTTGTTTTATGACTTTATCTCAGTTCCGGGAGGGAGCATATCGTAACGCGCGAATTCAGCGGTGAACTCGCCGAGGCCCTGCGTTATCTGACGGAGCGCCAGCGCAAAATCCGAAAGCTCTGCCTGCGGAGCCTCTGCGAGAAGCTCGGTCATGCCGTTGCCTGCGGAGTTCATTCCGAGGACGGAGCCGCGCCGCTTTGAAAGCACGCTCATAACGTCTCCCTGCTTATCGTCAGGAACCAGTATTTTCAGGCTCTGGACAGGTTCGAGAAGATAGGGCTGAGCCTCCTTCATGCAGTCCTTGAACGCCATGGAAGCCGCCGTCTTGAACGCCATTTCGGAGCTGTCCACCGGGTGGTAACTTCCGTCTATCAGCGTGGCTTTCAGCCTTACCACCGGGAATCCTCCGATGGAGCCGTGCTCTGCCGCCTCCTGAAGTCCCTTTTCTACCGCCGGGAAGAAATTCTTCGGAACGCTGCCGCCGAAAATCTTTTCCTCAAACAGAAGCTCGTCGCCGTCATACGGCTCGAATTCTATCTTGACGTGTCCGTACTGACCGTGACCGCCGGACTGCTTCTTGTACTTGCTTTCGATGGTCGCCTTTTTGCGGATAGCCTCGCGGTACGCGATTTTCGGCTCGGACATCTTCACGTCCATGCCGAACTTGGATTTCAGCTTGGAGGCCGCAACGTCAAGGTGCTGCTCGCCCAGACCGCCTATCATGCGCTGGTGAGTTTCGTGATTGTGCACATATTTCAGCGTGAGATCCTCTTCAAGCAGTCTGCGTATTGCTGCGGAAAGCTTCGCTTCATCGCCGCCGTCAGCGAGATTAACCGCGCGGAAATAGCACGCCTCCGGGAACTTTGTGGGCTCCAGCGCCGCCACAGCCTCGGGAGCGCAGAGCGTGTCGTTGGTCGCGGCTTCAAGCTTTATCGCTGCAACGATATCTCCGGCAAGGGCTTCGGTGACTTCCTCCTGCTTCTTTCCTAACAGCTTCACAAGCTTTCCAAGGCGGACATTCTCGCCGGTGCGCGCGTTTACAGCGGTGGTTCCGGAGGTCAGCCTGCCCTGAATGACCTTTATCGCGCTTATCTTTCCAACGAACGGGTCAGCGACAGTCTTGAACACGAACGCCTTGAGCGGCTTGTTCTCGTCATAGTCAAGCAGCTCGCCGTCGAGGGTTTCGAGCCGGCGCTCGTTCGGGGACGGGAGCATATCCACCACGTCGTCAAGGAGCATATCAACACCGGAGAGAGTGTCGTTCGCGCAGCATACCAGCGGGGTTATAGCGCCGCTCGCCACACCGTCGTGGATTCCCTTAACAAGCTCATCATGCGTGAAATCCTCGCCGTTGAAGAATTTCTCCATGAACTCCTCGTTGGTTTCTGCGACAGCCTCCGCCATGGAAGCCCGCAGACCCGCGATTCTGTTCTCGGAAGCTGGCATGGGCACCTCGGTGGGCTGTCCCTTCTTGTCGTAGCTGTACGCTTTCATCGTCAGCAGATTTATGTACGCCTCGACCGGACCGTGCTTGTCATACGGCA
>CALBGD010000039.1 GCA_937893735.1 uncultured Clostridia bacterium
TCTCAGACAGACCCACGGAGGCAAGGATCGCGCGCGCGTTTTCCTCTATCCCGGTCTTTATCTTGGACTTTTCGGCGCGGGTGAGCTTGGTCGGGCTCTGGTTTATCCGCATGAGCTCAGGGGCAAGGCAGACGTTCCTGAGCACCGTGTACTGCGGAAACAGGTTGAACGACTGGAACACAAGTCCGAACTGGAGCCGCTTTTCGCGTATCTCGCGCTCGGAGTACTTCTGCTCCGCGTTGTACAGCTCATCGCCGTTAAGGACTATCTGTCCGATATCCGGGGTCTCGAGAAAGTTCAGACAGCGCAGGAGCGTGGTCTTGCCGCTTCCCGAGGAGCCGATTATCGCCAGCACCTCGCCCTTTTCCATGGAGAAATCTATGCCTTTCAGCACCTCGGTCTTGCCAAAGCGCTTGAATATTCCTTTTACCTCTAAAAATGCCATGTCCGTACCTCCGTCAGCCCTGATAGTAGTTCAGCTTCTTCTCGGCGAAGTTCAGCAGCAGCGTTACGATACCGGTGAACAGCAGATAGAATGCGCCGACATAGAACAGCGGCCAGATAAGGGACTTCAGCGAAACGATGTTCTCAGCTGCCTTTACAAGCTCTACCACCGCGATAACTCTCGCGAGGGAGGTGTCCTTTACCAGCGTGATTATCTCGTTGCCCATCGGAGGAACGATGCGCTTGATGACCTGAAACAGCACTACCTTGAAGAAAATCTGAGCCTTGGTCATGCCAAGCACCTGCCCCGCCTCGTACTGACCTTTCGGGATACTCTCGATCCCGCCGCGGTATATCTCGGAGAAATAGCAGGCGTAGTTGATTATGAACGCCAGAATAACCGCCATCAGTCTGTCGAATCTTATGTCAAGACCCATCAGACCCGGACCGTAGAACACCAGAATGATTTGCAGCATGAGCGGGGTTCCGCGGATTATCCAGACGAAAACCTTGAATATCCATTTGATGGGCTGAATTTTCGACATGGAGCCGAGGGTTATCAGCAGTCCCAGCGGGATAGCGCCCACAAGGGTCACGCCGAAAATCAGCAGCGTTGTCATGAATCCATTGGCGAGCTGCGCGGTTACTTCAAGAAATGACATTTTTTGACCTCAAATCACTATGTGTTAAAAATCAGCAGGGTGGGGCGAATCCGTCCCACCCGTGCGTATTATTTGCTTCGTTATCAGTTGTCGAATGCGTAAACGTCTGCAAGGCCGTACTTCTCAGCAAGAGCCTTCAGTGTGCCGTCAGCTACCAGCTCGTCGATAGCGCCGTTTACCTTGGCAACAGTTTCGGTGTCGCCCTTTCTCATGCCGATTGCATACTCCTCAGGAGCGAGCTCAACGCCCTCAACGATCATAAGGTCGTTGTAGTCTGTGCCCTCGCCGATGGAAGCCTTAGCCATTACATAGTCCAGAACGCCGAGCTCAACAGTGCCGGACTTTACCTCAAGCAGAACGTCCTTCTGTGCGGAGGAGCCAATGAACTCATTCTGGGAGAGAACCTCGCTTGCTTCGATTGCAGACTGACCAGCGGAACCGCTCTCAGCTGCGCAGGAAGCGCCAGCCATGGAAGCCTCGTCTGTATACTTGTCCTTGTTATCTACCTTGATAACTACGACCTGCTTGTTTCTTACATAGGACTCAGAGAATGCCATGTTCTCCTTGCGCTCCTCTGTTACGGTCAGACCGTTCCAGATAGCGTCGATGGTCTTGGCATTCAGCTCGATCTCCTTCTTGTCCCACTCGATCTCCTGGAACTTAGCCTCAACGCCGAGCTTCTCGCATACAGCCTTGGTGAATTCGGTCTCAAAGCCGGTGAGCTCGCCGTTCTCGTCATAGTAGTTCATCGGTTCGAACAGTGTGATGCCTGCAACAAAGGTGCCCTTATCAGCTATGTACTGCCAGTCGCCGCCCTCTGTGGAGGTGTCGTCTGCTGCGGAGCTCTCGTCAGCCACGGAGCTGTTATCAACAGAGGAATTGCTGTCAGCAGTGCTGGAATTATTGCTGTTGGAGCAGGAGCAGAGTCCCATTGTGAGCACGCCTGCAAGCAGCATGGCTGCTATTCTTTTGATCTTCATTTTTTTGTTTCCTTTCTCTGTATACGGCGCAAAGCCGCCTAATCACTTTACTATGATAGCACATTTAAGCGGTTTTGTCAACCTTTCAGCGTGAAAATAATCGTCCCGGCGGATATGTGTTTTTGTGATAATACACAAAGAAAGTGCCGCACAAAATAATGTACGGCGCTGTAATTTACTTTTCATCGGCTGCGATCTCTTTCACCGCGTCCTTATCGTGGTTCGCGCTGAATATATCTGCAACCTCGTTGATGGTTATGTAGGCAGTTGGGTCAACGTCATGCACTATGCTGCGCATTTTTCCGACCTGAAAGCGGTTCACCACGAAATAAATGACCGTTCTGTCGATACCGGAGTATCCGCCCTTTGCGGGGATCTCCGTGATTCCGCAGCCGAAAGCCTCGCTGAGAGCCTTACCTACCTCGGACGGACACACCGTCACTATCATCGCCGCCTTGGATCGGCTGATACCCTCAACGATGAAGTCCAGCATTTTCAACGCCGCATAGTACGCGATTATTGAGTACAGCGGAAGCACCCAGCTCTCAAATATGAAGCCACAGGCGATATACAGTATTACGTTGTATATCATTACGAAAGTGCCAACCGTCATGCCCAGCTTTTTCGAGAATATGACCGCAAGCACCTCTATTCCGTCCATCGCGCCGCCGAATCTTACTGCAAGACCGCTGCCAACGCCGGAGATAAGCCCGCCGAAAAGCGCGCAGAGGAGCTTGTCATCTCCCGCAAGCGGGGAGCTTGTCGCAACGTCTATCGGAAGAACGTAGGTTATCAGCCATGAGAAGAACGAATAACTTGCAACGGCAAAACAGGCATAGATGGTGAACGCCAGTCCCTGCCGCTTAAGTCCATACAGAAACAGTGGGATATTCAGGACTATCAGGAAAATCGAAAGTGAAAGATAATCCGGCGTGAGATATCCCAGCAGCATAGAGGTTCCGGAAATACCGCTGTCGTACAGGTTCGCCGGCACAAGGAATATCGTAATCCCGAATGCATTTACAAAACCTGCAAGCAGCAGCATCAGGAAATTCTTTACCCTGAGCTTCTTGAGTTCATTTGTCATGTTGTCCTCCTTATGTCGTGTCGTTGCAGCTCAGTCCTGTGCGGGCAGGAAAAGCCGCCTGAAATCTTCTGCGCTGAAGGAATACGCCAGCGCCCACATAGCCCGCATGACCGCGTATTCCGTTGTCATTCCCTCAGCGGGTATCGCACCGGCGTTCAGCGCCGCCTGACCTACCTCGTAGACCGAAAGGTCGCAGCCGCCCTGAAATACCTGTGTTGTCATAATTATGCGGACGCCGCACGCTATAAGCGTTTCCAGCGTCTGAGGGATTCCGCCGCCGTCCGGGATATCTCCCAGCCCGTAGCCCTCGATGATAAGCGCGTTCACATGGGTGCCGAAATCGTGCACCATTTCCGCGGAAATACCCGGCGTGAATTTCAGCACCGCCGCTTTCTGGTCGAGGCGGTTGAAGAAAAGCGTGCCGCCCTCCGGGTGGGACTCCGCTGTGCAGAAATCCTCAGCGGTGAGCTCGTCAGCCTGCGTGAAGCCCCGGAATGCGTCAAAATCCCGGGTGTGGACCTTTCGCGCGGCATTTCCGGCGATGACCCTCCCGCAGAAGCAGACCCACACGCCTGCTCTCCCCTGCAATGCGCAGCGGAATGCGTCCGCAAGATTTCGCGGAGCGTCGCTTCCCTGTTCGCCCATCGGAAGCTGCGAGCCTGTAAAAATCATCGGTTTATCGGGAGTCTGTATCAGACAGAAGAGCGCTGCGGCTCCGTACGCCATCGTGTCCGTTCCGTGGGCTATGACGAAGCCGTCGTACTCCCGCCAGTTGTCGCGGATAAGCACCGCAAGCTCCGTCCAGTGCTGCGGGGTGAGATTCGTGCTGTCCAGCGAGAACGGCTGAACGGCGCGTATTTCTGCCTCCGGAAGCTTTATCCCGGAAAGCAGCTCCTCAGCGGTCTTATCCGGAGTAAGTCCCCCGCCGGAATTTCCGCTTGCGATGGTTCCTCCGGTGGCTATAAACAGGATTTTCTTCATTTACGGCTCCTTATTTTCCACTAGTCAGTGGTAATTACTTTTATTGCCAACGCAAGGTTACAAAAAAGCACTGAAAAACCGCGCACCACAAAAGCACACCAGAATGGTGCGCCATTGCTCCATTGAATGCGTGATGATCCAGTGCCAAACCATACAGTCAAGCCGGGATTATCTCGGCTCGACAATGAATTTCATAGCTGTGCGCTCGTCGCCGTCTATCTCAACAGTGGTGAACGCCGGAATGCAGA
>CALBGD010000040.1 GCA_937893735.1 uncultured Clostridia bacterium
GATGCTGTCACCGATGAACAGGTCGTTTGAGAAGAACTCCTTGCTGTAATCGGCGGAGCCGAATGCCACGTCGGTGATAACGGGCTCTGCGGTGGGTTCCACGGTCTGTACCTCAACGGTCTGAGCCTCTGAGGTCTCCGGCTGGGAGCTGGACGTGCTTTCCGGCTGACCGTTTCTCATGCACAGCAGTATCACAAGTATCACGACGACCACTACCAGTGCGGCTGAAAGGACTATAAGGGCTATTGCATTCTTAGACAATCCGCCTTTTTTCTGCGGACGGCGCCTGTATTTCTTGTTATCCATATTTTCTCCAGTTATTCTTGAAGTCCCGCCAGCAGGAACACTGCCGCAGAATTCCAGTATATTGTTACCTCGTTAAGGGAGTAGCACTCCATGTTGTCTGAGAAGCACTTCATAGGCGGAGTGTCGTCCGGGATCATTTCCTTGGCGTATGGGTCCTCGCGGCGGCTGTTAGGGCCTCCGCTGACCAGCCCGGGAATACACTCCTCCACTCCGTCCGCGAATGCGGGACGGTGGTGCGGGTAGTTCACACAGAATTCGCCGATTCCGGTCACGAAGCTGTATCCGGTGGGATTCGTGCCGAGCAGGTAATCAAGCTGCATCGAGGCAAACCTCCGGAACCGCTGTTCTCTGCCGCCGGAGCGCTTTTCGAGGTGATCAGCGATAAGGAATGTCATTCCATTCGTGAGCACCGCCATATTGCTTCCCCAGACGTACTGCTCCGGACTGAGGGAAACGCCCCATGCGTTTGAGCGGCAGACATCTGCGAGTTCCTCTGCGCGTGTGACGAAGGTCTTTTGCAGCAGCTCCCCGAACTGGGGGCTCATTCTGCCGCTGAGTATCAGCGAGAGCGTACCGAACCCGCCAACAGAGGCAAAGCCGAGCGCGGTTTTCGAGAATTCCTCCGGCAGGAGCTCCATAGCCCGGCTGAAAAAGCTGGTGTCGCCGGTGGCGTTGAAGAGCTCCGCCGCCGCCCAGAAGCGGTTGTCGCGGTCGCTGTGTTCGCCGTAGACTCCGGTGTCGCAGCCCTTCGGGTTCTGGAATCCTACGAACTGCGGGTTCTTTTCCAGCCAGTCCCACGCCGCGCGGGAGCACCTGAGCAGCCATGCGGACAGGTCGGAGTCGTATTCCTTATAAATAGTGGAAGCGAGGGCGGTCACAGCTGCGAAATCCGCCGTGGCGCTCGATGATATCGGCATTACGTACATCGGGTCTTTGTCCTGCTCGGGCATGACAAATGGCGCGTGCTTGAAAGTCGTGGCCTTGTGCCAGACGGAGCCGTCCACGCGCTGCATTTTGAGCAGCCATTCCAGCTCATAACGGCATTCCAGCAGGACGTCGGGCATATCCGACGGCTTTTCAGGAATGTTCAGGTTCTGCTGCCGGAATATATCCGGGAACATCTTCCAGCCATAAAACAGGTGGGCGAGAGCAGTCGCAGCCGCTGTAACGTATCGTCCGTAGTCGCCGGCGTCGTGCCAGCCACCTGAAACGTCCAGCTTTATTCTGGTGTTGTCAAGCAGCAGGGCAGGGGAGCAGTGGCATTTTCCGTGCTTCCATTCTCCTGCGTATCTGGATTCCAGCTCGCAGCCGCAGCGCTGATAGTAGAACGCCTTCATGCATTTGTCAAAGCAATTTTTATATGCGCGGTCCTCGATCATGAAGCTCATTGAGAACTCGTTGCCGCACTGGACGTGATATTTCCCCGGGAGCCTGAGCGTAGAGAAATCCGCCTTGTAAAGCACCTCGCCGGAGCCGCGGTCGAATCCACCGTAGGTGGTTGAGCCGGAAAAGCAGATACGGCCATGTTCGTCCACCACCGTATAAAAAGAAGCCGGGAACGACAGAATGGCGTATTTTTCGTCCCATGGCTGATATCCCGCCTGGTTCACAAATATGTGGCAGGCGCTTTCCAGCCGCTCCGGGCGCGGGACTTCGATCTCATCGTTGTTCATGCTCTCACTTCCGTTCGTATATAGCATTATCTGGAATCTGTATTCCATACATGATTATTCTACCACACTTCCCCTTATAAGTCAATAGAAAGTTTGGTGAAAATCTGTAGGTTTGTCATTGATTTTGAACACGATAATTATAAAGAAATTCAACATGAGATAGCCTACCAAGGGGACGCATCAGACGATTATTTGATCGAGCGAGATGGTCTTTTAACTGCTGATTAAGGTCATCACAGGAAGAAAAGCTGTGGCAGGAATAGAATTTGTTGTGATCCTCATGATGACTCCACATTTGAAAACATGATAATAAAAATTGGAGGACAAAACCCCCAAGACAGCAAAAATCCGGCGCTGGATAACCAACGCC
>CALBGD010000041.1 GCA_937893735.1 uncultured Clostridia bacterium
TCAAGGGTGTTCCCCTTGAACTTTACAGTGATGGTCTGACCGTTTACGTCCAGCCTTACGGAATTCTGTACATTCCCGGGGAAGAACGAATCCATGCGGAATAACGCGGTCTCGCCGCTCATATCATAGCCGCAGCCGGAAACTCCCGCGCCGTTGAAGGAAACCTTCATTGCTGACTGCGAATCCACAGTGCCGTCGTCCTTGAGCACGATCCCTATGCCAATATCAATGAACACATCGCTTGAAAACGGGAATGAGTTCTCCTTGTTGTACGCATTTATCGGGACCCCGTGATACAGAAGCTGCGATGCGTGACCGCTCTCGTCGTACTCTATCGTGAAAGGCTCCGCGCTGTTGCTCTCGCCGCCGAAGATGGCTCTTTCAGCGCTGTCGGTGTTGAATATCGACACCATCTCGCGCGCCTTTGTCTCAATCTGCTCCGCAAGGATATTGAGGTCGGTGGACTTCTCCTTGGTGGAGTTGCAGGCATATATCAGCGTTTCACGGACATTCGCCAGCGAATCAGAGATCTGGAGCAGGGAGGTCTCCGCCTCGGTGTAGAACTTGTCGGCTACATCAAGGTTCTCCTTGTACTGCTCCGCATGGGAGAGCTGCTTTCTGACAGTCAGCGCCTTTGAAGCCTCCAGAGGGGACTGGCTTGCTCTTGTATACTTTCTGCCGGAATATATCTTGTTCTCGCTGGAGTACTTCTGCGTGGATAATCTTTTCAGATTCCTGTCATAGTTACGCAGAAGCGTTGAATTTGTTATCCTCACTCAGTACACCTCCTTAAAGACCGACTCTGCCGGTGCCGTTTATCAGCTTATCCAGCGCGTCGTCCATCGTCGTCAGCATTCTGGAGGAGGCACTGTACCACTTCTGATAGTTCAGCATATTTATGCCCTCCTCGTCCATCTGCACGCCGGAGACCTCGTCCCGGGCGTCAAGCAGAGTGTTGACGGTAGTCTTTGCCGTTTCATAGCGGCTTGTTTCATAGCTTATGGTCTCCGCGAGCCTGTCGCTAAGGAATGAGATATACTGGTACATATCCCCGCGGAAGTCGTTTTCGTTGCCGAATTTCAGCCCCTCGTCCTCAAACTTGGAAAGCAGGAACAGGACATTCTTGTTCTGGAGGTTTACCTTTCCGTCCTCGCCGGTGACTTCATCGTAGCCGTAGATCGACTTACCGGTGGTCTCGTCCGTTTTCTTGGACATACCGATCATTGTCGGGTTCTCTTTCCAGATAGTCGAAACGTGGATATTTCCCGCCGTGATGACTACCTCGGAATAGGTGCCGTCCATAACGCCGTCGCCGTTCTCATCGCGGGTCGGGTCATCTCCGCCTGCGGGATAGCCCACGAACATCTGTCTTGTGGGATCCTCGTCGGCGCCGTTCGCGGAGTTGAACGTGTGTGCAAGCGTTCTCGCGAACTCGTCTATGGCGGTCTTGAAGTACGCAATGCCGTAGGAGCCGTTCTGTCTGCCGGTAGCGTAAACGCCGTTTCCGTTGAGCATATTTATGTAGGATTTGAGAATACCGGAGTGGAGATTTACCTCCTCGCCGCTCTCAAAGTCAAGGAACGCCTGACCATTTTCTTTATAGTTCCCGAGAACCAGTGTGTTTATCTTGAAGTTCTCACCGTCAACGACCTGAACACCCGCCATCTTGACGGAGAAAGTGCCATTGGAGTTCTGGGAGATGGAGATATCGCCGTAGTTGGCAAGCTCGTCAATATAGTTGTTGAGCTGATCGTAAAGCTCGTTGGGACCGTACTCTTCGGGGTAGTTTATAAGCTCGCGCGCTATTCTGTCGTTGAGCTTGTTCATCTCGGACAGCAGGTTGTTGACGTAGCCCACGGTGTCCTCCAGCTCGCTGACGTAGGTCTGCTCGGTCTCGTTGAGCTTGGTGCTGTAATCGTTCAGCAACCTGCACAGGTTCACTGCGGAGTTTGTCGCGATGGTAGCGACCTCGGCGGCGTCCGGACGCTCAACGGAGTAATCCTGGAGCGCCTTAAAATACTGCTCGGTGTAGTACTGGAGTCCGTCGGTATCGATGTTATCGAGTACGTCCTCGATATCCGCAAGGACATTCGTGGTCTTTTCGGTTTCAGCCTCGATGCTTGTGTTCTCGCGGTATCTCTTGTCGATGTACTGATCGCGGAGCTGGCTCACGCCGTAGGCGTTCACGCCCTGACCGGTAAGCGAGAGGTTATTTGTGGGGCTTGACCAGCGGAGGCTCTGGTTTCCGCTGACGTACATGGAATACACATCGACGCGCTGTCTTGTGTAGCCAACCGTGTTGATGTTGGAAATATTGTTGCCTGCGATATCAAGGTGCTTCTGAGCTACCTGGATCGTGCGCTTCTGTGTTTCAAATCCCAAAAAAGTAGGGCGCATATATTTTCCTCCTAAACCTCTCTGAATGCCTTTGCGGAGCTGCCTCTCGTGACCTTGGACGCGTTCTTGTCGTAGGTCTCAGGCTTATTGAATATCCCCGCGCGCTTGACGAAATCCGACTGATTGTCGAGCTTCCGCTTGACTATCTCGTTTGTCTGCTCGTTTATCTCCCGGATATCGTCAACCAGGTCGCCTATCTGCTTTGACAGCAGTGTGAGCTTCGCCCGGTACCCCTCCGGAACCTCGTCCATCATCTCGGAAAGCTTTCTGTCGGCTATCCCGAGCCCCTGGAAGAGCGCCTGCCGCTTTGTTTCCAGCGACTGGCTCTTCATCACGAAAGCCTGCTCTTTATTGAGGGACTCCGTGAGCCAGTCTATGTCGTCGGCGAGTATCTTTGTGTGCTTTTTCATCAGGAACTTGTAAAGCTCCCGGTAGAAATCGCAGTCTATTTCAAGGCATTTTGTGACTGCCTGAGCCGTTCTCTCGTCCATGCGCTCACCCGAATATGATGTAGGAAGCAAGCTCGTTTGCCTCCACGCCTGTATCGAGCGCGCTCCTTGCCTCGTTCAGCTCCTGCGGAGTTGCGTCAGCCTGCGCCGCTGCCGCTATACCTCTCTTTGCAGCCTGGAGCGCGGTATCGAACCCGAACTCCACCCTGTCTGTGTTCCTGACGGTGGAAGCAGCTTCTGCCCTTGGCGCAGCGCTTTTTCTCGTTGTCTTATAGGCGGACAGTACCCCGTTTATTCTTTTTATTTCCATAAAACCTGCCTCCTTTGCTTGTTTTATTCTGCGAAAGGCATGATACACCTAGTCGCCTAATTATTATATCGGCAGTCCAATGCCAAAACTTTAGCATTTTTGCGCAAAAAAACGAAAAAACCGCCCCGATTTTTCGGGGCGGCAGTGATTTTTAGCCTCACGGAGCAGTCTCAACGTAATTCTTGTAGTATTTTACTCTGTTCACATCATCGGAAGCCATGGGAATGCTGAACACATACTTTGTGGAATCAGCCATATTATAGACGTCCTGATCTGCGCAGGCGCCGACAATGACATGGTTTCCCTTTGCCCTGCCATCATAGACCATCATATCGCCTACGAATTCCGAGGTAGCTTCTCCGGCGGTGTACATCGGCAGTCTTGCCTCCGTAAAATGAGTGATGAGCACCTTGAAATTGCTGTCTATCATCGCATAGAAATACCCATCGTAGCTGTCCGCCATGTATTCCTGGAGGTTCCTCATGAGATAGGTTTCCAGAGCCGTCATGTCGGAATAGCTGTCCGGCTTGGACATCAGGATATCGAAATATGTGCTTACGTGCAGACCCTCGAAGCCCTTTTCCGTGGACTTCGCTTCAAGGAAGAGATAAGCTGCAGGAGCCGGCGAAGTGTTAGAGCCCTCGCTGTCCATCAGCGAGTTCTTGCCGTCCTTGTAGTAAATTATCGGCACCTTGTCAGCCTCGTAGGTGACGATGGAGCGCTCTGTAAGCTGTGCGCGCGTGAATGTGAGCTGGCACGCGGAGAAAAAAGCCTCTGCGTTGGAGTTAGCGGCAAGCTGTCTTTCAGTGGTGCCGCTGAGAGAACCAACGCCGATGACCGTGATAAGGATAGCGATTATGCCGACAACCACGATAAGCTCGACCATCGTGAAGCCCTTTTTGCTTTTCAGTCTGTGAAGGTATTGTATCATATGATATCCTGCCTTTCCGGATTTATGAGCAATGCCATTATTCAAACGCATAACAGATGTCGGATAAACGCTTGAATAATAGCACTAATTCCCCGACGGCTTACGCCGCCGAGGAACATTGTTTGTGAAATTATCAGAACTTAAAGTTCAGATCGATTACGGGTTGCCAAGTGTGAGGGCAGGTGCAGTACCTACAACAACGTTGCCTGCAACGCCAGCCTTTGTGGAATTATTGCCGCCGCTTGCGAAGTTATCTCTGCCTGCTGCGAAAGAAGCAGCGTTAGGAAGAGTTACGCCTGTAGGTGCGTCAGAAGAACCATCAACAGATACAACGCCTACTACCTTACCGGAAGTGTTGATGTAAATAACGATGTAAGCATTCTTAAGGTCGGAAAGGGAGTCAGCGAGGTAAGGGAGAAGGAGAGTGTCCTTGCCGTTAATCGTGCCGGAAACATCTACGGAACCATCCTGCCAGTGACCCGTTGTGTTGCTGCTCTTATCCAGCCAGTCAGTGTTGTTAAAAGCTAAAGCGCCTGCACCCTTCTCCATTGTCCATACGCCATTGGTTACTTTAACAATAACGCTGGAATCGCCGGTCAGCGTCAGAGAAGCCTTAGCAGCGTCCATCTTTGTGAAGAACTCTGTTGTTCTGTCTCTAACCTGCTGAGCAGATGTGTTAGCGGATGTGATTCTGGAATCCTGAACAACACCCATCATGGTAGGAACGAGAATAGCAGCAAGTACGCCGATGATAGCGATTACTACTACGAGCTCTACGAGTGTAAAGCCCTTCTTGGCCTTGAGAGCCTGAAGCTTCTTTATCATTGTAAAGACCTCCTGTGAAATGAAAAAAATTTTTTATGTATAACCCCAGCGGGGCTATATCCATATCAGAACCGCATGGGAGCTATGTTCCCTTGCTGTAATCATATTATATCCTAACGCCTGAAAAAATGCAAGTGTTTTTTTAAAAATATTGAATTAGAGAGGCAAATTCGTATATAATAATCTATTTGGGTCAGTTACTTTTGTGCAAATTGCGTGAAAAAGCGGTGTAAAAAATGCAAACCGTTTACACAAATCCTGCAATGCATTACGCCGTAACAAGCGCCGGGGCAGTGTAACCCTTGTTCTTCACAATTCCATTCACGCAATCACAAAAAGCTGTTATCTTACTGAAAGATATCTTCTGTACTCGTTCGGGTCCTGACAGCGTGTGAGGGCTACCTCGTTGGTTATCTTGCCCATGTTTACAAGTCTTGCAAGATCCTGGTCCAGCGTGAACATTCCGTTCTTCTTACCTGTTGCGATGGCTGTCGGAATCTGGAATATCTTACCCTCGCGTATCATGGAGCGGATAGCGTCAGTCGCCGCGAGAATCTCCAGAGCCGCGCAGCGTCCCTTACCGTCAGCGGTGGGAACGAGGGTCTGGGAGATGATTCCTACAACGGAGTTCGCGAGCTGGGAACGAATCTGTCCCTGAGAGTGCGGAGGATATACGTCTATGATACGGTCGATGGTCTCAGCGGCGCCGGTGGTATGCAGGGTCGAGAATACCAGGTGACCGGTTTCTGCGGCGGTTACTGCCGCGTTGATAGTCTCGAAGTCACGCATCTCACCTACGAGGATTACGTCCGGGTCCTCACGGAGAGCCGCACGGAGAGAGCCCGCGAAGCTGTCTACGTCCTGTCCTATCTCACGCTGGTTCACCATGGACTGCTTGGGGGTGTGCAGGTACTCGATAGGGTCCTCGACTGTGATTATGTGGCAGTTCTTGGAGCGGTTGATGTGGTCTATCATAGCCGCAAGTGTTGTGGACTTACCGGATCCGGTAGGTCCTGTAACCAGCACCAGTCCGCGCGGAGCCATTGCGAATTCGCCCAGCGTTGCCGGGAGCGACAGGTCGGCGAGGGTCGGGATATCGTTTCTCAGCAGTCGGATAGCAACGGCGTGGTATCCTCTCTGGCGGTATACGTTGACTCTGTGACGGAATCCTGCGGTGGACACATACGAGAAGTCGGTGTCCAGACCCTTGGATATCTGGGATTTATGCTTGATAGAGGTTATCTGATTTATGATGTTTACGATAATGGGCTCGGTGCAGTCGGGGTAGCCGCTCAGCTTCCTGATGGAGCCGTGCAGTCTTACGACCGGCGGCAGACCGGCGGTGAAATGCAGGTCCGAGCAGCCCAGCTCGCGCGCCTCGTCAAGAATCCTGTTGATGTCCATTACGTTGGTGTTCATACCTTCCACGTTAATACGCTCCTTTAAAAATAATCCGGCGGCATTTCTGCCGTAAAATCCTGTAAATTAAACGGTATATGTTGCCTTTACCAGTTCGTCCATGGTGGTGCGTCCTGCGAGGACCATCTTTGTTACGTTGTCGCGCAGGAGCAGGGTGCCGTTTTCCGTTGCCTTTGCGCCTATCTCCTCGGCGGTCGCTCCGCGGGAGATGAGCTCCTTGATATCGTTTGTCGTAACGATTATCTCATGGATAGCGGTACGTCCGGAATAACCGGTGCCGCGGCAGTGCTTGCAGCCGCCCTTGTGCGCCTGACATATCTGCACGGGTTTATCCTGGCTCACAAGCCTCAGGTCCGCAGGGTCTGTAAGGGTGATGGTCTCCTTGCACTCGTTGCAGAGCAGCTTTACAAGTCGTTGTGCGATGATACCGACCAGCGAGGAGGCGACCATGTACGGCGCAACGCCCATATCCACCAGACGGACGATAGTGGAAGCCGCGTCGTTAGTATGCAGTGTGGAAAGCACGAAGTGTCCCGTGATAGCGGCACGGATAGCGATGTCGGCGGTCTCACCGTCACGAATCTCTCCGACCATTATGATATCCGGGTCCTGACGCAGAATCGAACGCAGCGCCGCCGCGAAGGTCATGCCCGCCTTTGCGTTTATCTGGCACTGGTTTACGCCGTCGATCTTTTTCTCGACAGGGTCTTCTACGGTAACGATGTTTACATTCGGCTTGGAAAGCTCGCCGAGGGTCGCATAAAGCGTTGTGGACTTACCTGAACCGGTAGGTCCCGTAACCAGCATAACTCCGTTCGGGCAGCGGATTATCTGCTTGAACATCTCGTAGTTATAGTCGGTCATACCGAGGTCGGTGATCTTTCTTGTCTTTTCGTCCGCGGTGGAAAGCAGTCGGATAACGCACTTCTCACCGTAAACGCACGGGATAGTTGATACACGGACATCGAGGTTTACGCCGTCGATGGTCATACCGAATCGGCCGTCCAGCGGTATTCTCTTCTCGGCGATGTTCATACCGCCGAGTATCTTGATTCTCGTGATAAGGGAGTTATGCAGCGCGATGGAGACTTTCATGGCTTCCTGCTCGACAAGCTCGCCGTCTATACGGAAGCGGATACGCGTCCTTGTCTTGAACGGCTCGATGTGGATATCCGACGCGTTGAGCTTGAACGCGGTCTGCACCATCGTGTTTACCAGACGGACGATAGGCGCGTTGTCGATACGCTCGCCGGACTGTGTATCCTGCTGGTTGAGCTGTGCTGCGTCGGCGGCCTCGGCGTCCAGTTCGTTCATAACCTTGTTAACGGTCTGCTGCGAGTAGAATCTGCCGATAGCGTCAAGAATCTGGGTCTTTGTAGAGATACGCGGCACGATATCCATGCCGGTCTGAACCTTTAGTTCCTCGAATATGTAGAAGTTTATCGGGTCGTTCGAAGCCACCATCAGACGGTTGTTGTTGATCTCATAGGCGATTACCGTCTTGTCGCGGGCGGTCTGCTCGGGTATCTTCAGAACGGCGTCCTTGTTTATCTGCACTGAGGACAGGTCAACGAACGGAACTTTCAGTCTGATGGACAGCGCCTGTGCAAGCTGCATTTCGGAAACAAGTCCCATTTCCAGCATTACATCGCCGAGCATCTTTCCGCCGCTCGCCTTCTGCTTGTCGAGGGCTTCGTTGAGCTGCTTCTCGTTGATAAATCCGTTCTCGACCAGTATCTGACCGATAGGCACATTCTTAATAGGTCCAGCCATTGCGCACATTCTTCCTTTCAGGATATTGGACAGGCTCCCCCTGCCGGTTTTCCGCGCCAACGCGGGGTTATTTCTTTTTTCACACGATAATGCCGGGCTGCTGTTTATTTTCAAAACTCCTTGAAAAATCCACTGTTTTATGCTAAAATAAAACCAGTAATCTTTGAAGGGGGTCATGCAAAATGACAGTTACCGCGACATACATCGTGATATGTGTGTTTGTATTCATCTTCGGCTCCGTGATAGGCAGCTTCCTGAATGTGGTCATCTACCGCACTCCGCTGAAACAGTCCATAATCACTGAGCCCTCCCACTGCTTCTCCTGCGGAAACCGGCTGAAATGGTACGATATGTTCCCGATATTCAGCTGGATAATACTCCGCGGAAAATGCCGCTTCTGCGGCGCCAGGATATCTCCCCGCTATATGATAATGGAAGCGCTGTGCGCCGTATCCTATCTGGGGGCTTATCTTGTGTACGGCTTCTCGTGGGAGTTCGCCGTGGCTTGTATCCTTTTCGCCGTGCTGATAGTGCTGAGCGGTATCGACATAGATCATTTCGAGATACCATACTGGTGCAGCATTACCGTTGGCGTGCTGGGAATCGCTTCGTTCTTCATTCCGTGGGGGAGCGCTATGTCTGCCCCGTGGTATGAGCGCCTTATCTGCTTTGGCGTTGTCGCCGTAATGTTCATCATTCTGGTGCTTGTCGGCGGAATGGGCGGAGGAGACCTCCAGCTCATGCTCGGAGCCTCACTGCTGCTTGGCAGCAAGGTATTTCCGGCGCTGTTCATCGGCATCGTCCTCGGAGCGGTCTACGGCATCACAAAGAAGGTGCGCGACCACAAGGCGGAGCTTGAGCTCACCGAAAAGATCCGCCAGATAGCCACCGACTGGTATCAGGAGCAGCTCGACCGGGACGTAGGCTACGTCAAGGAAGGCTCCAGCGACGTTATCGTAGGCGGAATCACCGGAGGCCAGCCCGACATTGAGTGGGAATTCCTTGACGAAAACGCGTGGAAGGGTCTGCCGGACAAATCGGCGCTCAGCCGCATTATCCGCGAGCAGATAACCGATGAGCGCGAGGGCTCATTCCGCATTACGATAAAGGAGGATCAGATCACCAAGGTGAAGTATTCCCGCCGAATGGTGTTCGGTCCGTTCCTCGCAATAGGAATCGCGGTATCGTTCCTCTTCGGAAGCCAGATAGTAAACTGGTATATGCAGCTTATGTTCCACTGATGACATTCAGTTCAAAGCAAATTTGTTTTCACACTAAATTCCGCGCCGCATACCTTGCGGCGCGGAATTATTTTATCAGCCAGCCAGTCTTCTGATGGCGTAATAGATATAAATGTTGCGGTTGCCTGTCGTAGATTCACTGAATGTATGAACAGTTCCATCATCTTCAGGATTAGACGGAATCATCTTCATGAAATACTCCGTGTCATTTGTCTTGCTCTGCTGACGCATGAATTTGATCTGTCTGAGCTCAGATAGCCCGGTTCCCTCAAATAGCTTATTACTCCTTGAAGGATCGGAATACGCGCAAATCGTTGTCTGAAGCGTATCATTTCTATACTTTTCAAGACGGTTATAAATAGTCGTATCTGTGCTCATATAATCGCCATTCTCAGGCATTCTAAAGTCAAGGGTCAAATAAACATCATTATACAGACAGTCGCTGAAAACCTTTTTATTATTGATATCCACGGTTTTCAGTGCACCGCCTGACTTCATATCAACCGATTCTTGACACAGGACATACTTTCCGGTAGTTTCGTCATAACGGAGACTTATGCACTTTAAAAGATACTTTTCCTTACCCTCAATAACAGATGAACCGTTGATGTCTGTGCAGTACTTATTCATATCAGCAATTATCTGCTTGTTGCTTCCTGTGGTAAGAGCAGCATCGTTCGTGTAGCTGAAAACCGTTATCTGTGTTGCATTGCGTATGCTCTTGGTGATGTATTCTTCCACTGCTGTGGCAGCATTTTCCACGGTGAGATCGCGCTGGGTGTCGTTAAAGCTCCTGACTATCGGTGCGACAAACAGCATCATTCCTCCCAGAAGAATAGCCAGCAGCGCAACGGATACCACCATCTCGACCAGTGTAAATCCGCTGGAACTGCGTTTTCTGAGCAGTTTCCAAATGCTTCTCATAATCTGCCCCCTCGTAAATTACAGATCATATCTTAGCAATATTATCCTTATTTTTTCTCAAAACCAGCATAGATATTGGGATATGTTCCAGTCTTGAATGAGCCATCGTCATTCTTCAGCGGGTCGCCATTGGCGTCGTACAGCTTTCCGAAATACGGTACAAACTCATACACATTCAGAGTATCTGAGAGATTCGTCTGACTGCCGGTATAATCAACGCTGTATCCAAAAAGCTGATTCAGGTCATAGGTACCGTCAGAAGTTTCATAGCTTGTCGGAATCTCTTCCTTAAGGTCGAAATACACGCCGAAATAATTTGCACCCGGTTCAAGAAGGCTGTATTGAGCATTAACATTATGGTTGGTGCTCGCTATACGGAGCGTATCTCCAGACATGATCCTTACCTCATATCCTGACTTGCTTCCATCGTTAAAGCTTATCGGATTCTGGGTGTTTGACGGAGTATACATGGTGTTCTTTTTCCCGCAGGCAAGTATCGTGTTCTTATTAAACTTCAGTTTTACCTGCGCAAATGTCTTGTAAATATCAGGCATAGTAGCGTCAGCCTCAAGCTTGATTGCCAAGTAATACCTGTAACCAACAGAAGGCTGTGTTTCTGCCTTGGTCATGTATAAGATGACCTTTTTCAAATCAGAAGAACCGAATATTCTTGAATCTATACGATTATGCACGCTGCCGTTTGAATCGGAATTCTTGTCACCGCCCGGATTAGTGGTATCGCGCGGCGTATAATCCAGATTTGCCTGAATATATTCCAGCGAAATATTGTTCCCCGCACCGGGAGCATTGGGATCTCCAAGCGAATAATCAAGCGGGATATCAGCGTAACTTGAGCCGTCGGTTCCCTTGAACTGCATCACCAGACTGTGGTTGTCAGAGGAATCATACGCGCCGTCCTTTACCTGCTGTCTCTGATAGTATACATTCTCCTGACCTGCGATCTCGCCCTCAAGATCAGTGTTTTCCTGCTTGGCGCGCATGGTAGACTGCAGGATAACGGAAACCATTGCAGCCATTATTGCGAATATCACAAACGCGACCATTATTTCAACAAGTGTAAATCCGCGCTTGCTTCTCAGCTTCTTTAACAAAGTCCGCATCTCCTTTCAGTCTTATACGCCGTGAATTCTCCACTCACGGTTGCCTGCGGGAACAAAATATCCGTCCAGACTCATTCCGTCGCCTGCAATGTCGCTGATCTGCTGATCTGGAACCGCGAATACATAGGTGTAGTTACCTGCCATGATATAGTCCGAAACGATCAGACCTCCAACGCTCTTCAGACCACCGCCGCTTGCGGTATCCATATAAGTCATGTAAGGCGCATAAACGTATCCAAAGAAGATATTGTTCATCGGGACCGTATCATTTACGTTAGAGAATCTGATGTCGGCACTCTCAGAACTGGAAACAAGGAATATGTTTACGTTCGGCTGCTGTACGTCACCAAGATACTCATACTTGGAACCGGTAAAGTCAGACTTTATTATTCTGCCATCGCAGTAGCACTCACCGTCTTCAGGTTTGGAGCTTACAAGACCGCCATGAGCCGTGCATTCATAATAGATCTTCTCAACATCCTTGCCGCCGTCGTCCTTCTCCATTACCTTCTTCTCAACATATGTGCAGCCGGAGCAGCTGTCTGAATAGTGGATATGCTTTTTGACAGTTGAAACATCGCTTGAACCGCCCCATGTGCCACGGTTGAATACAGGGATATTGGTGGTCACGCCATTAGTCGTGGATTCCTTACCCTGCGGGCTGTAACTGCCGCCAAACAGCGCGAACCAGCCATAGTGACCAAAGAAGTCCTGCTGAGTTGACTCATATATAACGCTTCGGTTGCTCTCAACGCCATTGTCATCGGTGTACTTGTACTCACCGACATTGATAACAAGGTTTCCATCGCCGATGGTTATAACATTTATCTGTCCACTTGAGCTCATTCTCTCGAACTTTTCTTCCCATGTGAACTTGTTGTTTTCATCAACAGAGGGCTTGCGCTTTATCGGACGCCATGAGAAGGAATCCTCTACGCCGCCATCCTTGCTTGCGCGGTTTGCTTCAAGATTTATTACCAGTGTATTGCCAGCGTCGCCAGTATCAAACACGATGGTAGGAACACCGTAATCCTCGCCGTAGTTGTAAATGTGCCTGATGGTGCAGCTTGTGTCGATGGTGTAAACAAATCTCGGCTCGTAGGCTTCCTCAGCCTTGCTGCGTCCGCCGAGGCTCTTGGCAATATCGTTCTTTACCGTATCGGAAAAGCCATTATACTGATCCTTCATACGGTTGGTGTAATATCCGCAGAAGTTTATATCCACAACGCCGCCCTTGGGCTCGATTTCCCACTTGGGGTATACGGATTCGCCGATCTTCTCGTCAATCTTCTTGCTGACTGCCGAGGGGGTGTATGCATTGTCCGGAATGTTCTTTCCGTCGCTGTCCCAGATGATTATCTGATTGTCGCTGCTTGAGGCACTGGCCGTACCCTTGACCCAGTTGCCGCTCTCATCGTAAGTAACATACAGGTTGTTGAAAGCCAGAGTATTCTTGTTAACGCCGTCGCCCGCGATTATTTTGCTTGTCGGGGAAAGATAGATCTTTCCATAGAAGTTGCTCCAGTAGCTCTTCATCGAAGAATCGATGATAAAGAGGTTTCCATAAATCGAGATAGCCTGAGAGCTGGTAGCACCCAGAGTGCAGTTGCCAAGCACATAAAGATCCGTGGGGTTATTTTTTTCACCTATGCCGATACCGACAGACTTAGTACAGTCAAAATCGCCGCCGACAAGTATCCTGCCGCGATCCTCAGATGTCTCGATACTGCCTGAACCGCCAAGGTTAAAATGGTTAGGTCTGTCCTCAATGGTAAGATCGTTGCCTATTACCCAGAATTCAGGAGCCTTGGTCACAACATCTTCGGAGTTGTCATGGTCAAGAGTAAGGCTTCCGGCACAGGTGACAGGGGCATTGATTTTCAGACCGGAGTTAACATATGCATCTCCGCCGTCTGTTCTTTTACCGTCGATCCTGCCTATTCTGGTGTACTCGGTATCGAAGAACAGCGGAGAATAATACTCGCCCGTGCTTATCTGTACGTCATTGGGAAGATATCCGGTAGCGGTAAAAAAGTTCGTGATGGCCCCGGCTTTCTTGGATTCTCCGTCCTTGGTACGCATGAAAGTATGAGTGGTCTCAGAAAAGCCATTCTTCTCGGTAGTGATGGCAACATCATAGATGTGCCATACGGTATCGTTGATTTTCTCATCTTCCATTCGCGTTATGGTGATATCCATATTATCGAGAAGTCCTCCGGAAGATTCCGTGAGGTCTCCCACGTTTGCATTGACCGACTGACCAACTGCAAAAGTTTTGGTGTTGGCGATCTTGTCAACGAGGTCAGCAGCAGCCTTCTGGCTGGCATTAGATGAATTTGCACTTGCATTTGTTATCATAGCCACAACAGCGTCAGCCATTGTGGTCGATGATACATACGCCTGCTCCTGATCAAAGGTCGCATACTGCACCTGTCTTGACGAAAGCACGGACATATACATAGCAGTGACCAGCACGATCAGCGCCGCCATGGTGCTTACGACCATGAAGAGCGCGCTGCCGCACGGTGTAATATATTTTCTCAATGCGTGTTTCATTTTTGATTACCTCCAATGCAGGGCAGCGACGACCTCCTGTCGTACGCCGCGATATCACGCGTTGTGCCGCTCCCGCGCCGCAGGCATTCCCATGCTGTGCGGCGGAGAGATCCGTTATAATATTATTGCCTTGCGCGCCGGAATGTTACACTTTCCGGCTAAGTTATCACTCTAAGTTCTGCGCTGCGAGCTGATCAGAAGGATCCTGCATACGCTCGATGCTGTAAAATGTCACATCAGCGCTCAGGGAATAAACATATGTGTCTATGCTGTCTGTCTTGTTGTTATTATTCTGGTTGTTATTGGTGTTTTCAGCGTTGTCGCCGTTGTCCTCATTATCAGCCGTTGTATCAGCCGCCGCATTCTGTATGTTCAGCTTATGACCCGTATCCTTTTCGAACTGCTTGGAAGCCGCGCTGTTGACATTCTTGGTGATGTCAGCAATATAATCAGCGTACTTCTCCTGAACATCTGCATAGGTTCTGGAAATGCCACTATTGAATGTTATGGCCTTTCTGATGGTGTTGCCGCTCTCGTCCTTCTGGTACTCGTTTACAGCGTCAATGAAAGCCATCAGTTCGTCTTCGTCAAGCGCCGAAACGGTGAACTGCGCACTAATGGAACCAACAGTCTGGGTAGAGGACAGCTCACTCTGGAGTATCTGCTCCCTTGCCTGTGCGTCAAGGACCTCCTGCGGGGTCTCACGGCCCTGAGAAGCGTATGTCTTAAGCTCGTAGTCTACTGTGGGCTCGCTGAAAAAGCTTACGCCAAGGGTGGATACAGAAGGCTCACCAACTGTAAGGGAGTCAACTACGACATTGAGCTTCTTCTTGATGACATTGCCCTGATCGTCCTTGACCTCAACGTTCTTGCAGTAGTCAAGGAATTCCCTTACAGCAGCGTCCGCCTCATAGGGAGTCATATCCTCAAAGAACATATCCGCAACGTTGCGGCCTTCGTTGTATGCGTTTATAACATCGATGCCGAGCTGCTCCTTGGTATTTGCTCTCTCTGTTGCAGTCTGGAGCTCCTGCTGTTTTGCAACAAGCGCAGCGGTTGATTCTCCTATTGCCTGAAACTTGGGAACAATAAAGAAGAATATGCCAAGACCGAGTAGAATGATCAGTGCGATAACCAGTACCGCGATTCTTTCCTGCTTACTGAGTTTCATTATTCAGCGACCTCCTCTTCCTGTACCTCAGGCTCAAGGCTGAGGTCGATGGACGTTGCGTGCAGCTCATCGGAGCCTGCACGGATATTCATAGACAGCGAGAATGTGAATACGGTATCGTATTTCTCTTCTCCGCTTGCCAGAACGAGATATGTATTCTCAAGGGAGCTGTTGCTCTTCTGGAATCCGGAGTATGATACGTTCTGGAAGTAAGCGTCGCCGTACTTTGTCTTTACTTCCTTGATAAGCTTCTCTGCGTACAGGGAAGGAACAGACGACGGATCGCCGTTGCTGCGTCCCATGAATGTTGCGTCAACGGAATAATCCGAGATATTCACCGTGAGAAGGTCGAGCTCTACATCGCCGCTGTTTATTTCCTCAAGCGGCTCTCTGAGCTTGTCGATTATGTAGCTCTGTGCCTTAGGCATATAGTTGAAGAGCTGCGAAGTATATACAACTGAGCTGTTGTAGCTCTGGAATCCGGCGAGCATACTCTCGCGGTTGGACACGATTTCAAGGTCTCTCTGGAGAGTAGGATTGTTGATCTGATTCTGAACCTCGTTTATCTGGTTCTGGATAGCGCCGTTGAATGCACCGAGGCCAAGCGTTATAGCGCCAACCAGTACAACCATACCCACACAGCAGCCTCCCAGCAGCATGAGGTAGCCGTTCATGCCCTTGGATTCCTTAGCGGATGTAGCCTCCAGCAGGTTGATATGCTCGAGATCCTTGTTTCTGCGGTAAATAGCGCCGATAGCGTTAGCGTACTTTGTAAAGTCGATCTCCGTCATGGTTACGACGGTTGAGGGAGTTGCAAGAACGTGCACTGGTACATTATATGCGGAGATAGCGTTGGAAAGTTCGATGAAGTTTCCCGTATCGCCGTAGAACATGATCTCCTTCAGCGGCTTTGCACCCTTGCGGCTCTTGATAAACTGGATCATTCTGAACAGGTTGTCAGAGAGGGCGCGGATAACGTAGTCAGGGGCGTTGTCGTAATCGGAAGGATCGATGTTGAAGTAACGCGAGAATACGATCTGGTTATCCTCATACAGGTTCATGTTAAGGAAGCCCTGATCTATCTGGATAAGCAGAAGCGGCATTCTCTCAGCCATCTTCGGGGTGTTCACGATAAGACGCGTTACGGAGTTGTTGGAGATGTTTACCGCCTTGAGCGAAAGACCGATGTGTGAGAACAGTCTTACATAGCCGTCAACAAGGCGCTGCGGGCAGGCTGTTGCGATTATCTTGAGCTGCTTGTTCTTTTCCTCGTCCTCTGCCTCGCCGGCGATGGTAAAGGAGATGTTGAACTCGTTGCCAACGCCCATGTTGCTCTGGATCATCGCCTCGATAGCGGCGGTGTTCTTTATGCTCTTGGGCTTGGGAATGAGCATTTCCTTGTATACGATGGAGCTGGACGTGATGGAAACTATCGCGTCCTTCTCCGTGATACCCTTGGACTTGATGATATCGTTGAGCTCAGCCGCTACCATCGGTACATCGGTGATATAGCCGTTGGAGACCATGCCGAGGGTCAGCTCACGCATATCAGCGTCCTGCACTCTTATCTTGTTACCGCTGTGGACGCCTCTGACCAGCTTGATTTGTCTGTCAGTAATATCAATAGAAAGCATATTTTCACCTCATAAAGTTAAAGTAAGTTCATCATGTTGCGCTTGTCATGCCGCCGTAGAGCATCGGGAATATAGCAGCGAGCACCAGACCTATGGCAACACCCATGATAATGATCATGACAGGCTCCAGCATACCAACGAGCTTTGTGATTGCGGTGTCGCCCTCTTCCTCGTAATAGTCTGCCGCCTTGGCAAGAATGGTATCCAGCGTACCGGATTCCTCGCCGACATAGATGATCGAGGTGAACATACCCTCGAATATCTCGGTCTTTTCGACCGCCTTGGACATACTCTCACCGAGCTTGATGTTGTCAACGACTT
>CALBGD010000042.1 GCA_937893735.1 uncultured Clostridia bacterium
ACTGCCTCACGGTGAGGCACCCAAAAACTGAATAACTAAAGGCACAGTGTAATTTGATTATGCTGTGCCTTTTTGTATCAAAGGAGACTTTTATGAACTCAAAACTTGACATTCATACAAACAGTGAATATAATAGGAGATAAGCAATGCTGACAGAACACAATGAAAAGCTGACCGGAATTGTCATAGATCATCACATCAATACCCAGTCGGCAGCCAAAGCGGAATTGCTGAGAATACGTGATAAACTTCGTGAATTTCAGCCTCAGCCGTTTTGCTATGTTCAGTCGATGAATCCAATTATGGAACTGGACGATTTGATGGAAGCAATGGATTGCCTGCGCAAAGGCGATTATATCGTTATGCTGCACAAGGTGGAAAACTTCTTTGCGATAAGCGATTTTAGCTGCTCTGCCATATATCTCTCAGTAATATCACTGCTTGAAAGGGTGTGAGTGATGAATAAGCAAGATCTAGCGAGCTATACAGATTTTGCTGAGGTGATCAACTCCTGGCTATGTGAAAACGAAACCGATGAAGCAAAAATGGATATGCTTGATTTTGCCGCCGAAATAATCAGAAACGAGTGGGTGGCTTTCTCACACGCAAAAACACTTCACAATGAAAGCGATAAACTGAAGCTGAATTGCCTGCCGATACACTGCTTTGACAAATTCGGAAACACCATAGAATACCGCAGCAGGAAACGCTTGGCGGAAATCTCCTTTTCCGAAACCCCTACTGCGGTGTCTGTTTGGAGCACACAAAGATTCGTTAGAGCTTTATCAGATATAAGGGCTAATGGGTTTATTTATTCCGAACGGTTTCATATAGACTATTTCCCTGAGATAGACGCAGCTTATGTCACTCAGGGAAATCATCACAGTGCTGCGGCGGTTTACCTCGGAACAGGCAAGGCATATGCTTCGGTCATTTCGTTTCGTGATTTGTACCCTCATCTCACTACTGATGGCAAGCAATGGTACAACGCACATACAAACGTGCAGCTCGGCGCAGTAACAGACTGGAGATTTGCTATTTTGTATTCTGTAAAAAGGATACATTGGCAGCTTGAAAACGGAGATAGCAATATACAGCTCAATTATGCGTATGCTCCCAGCAGCGATGAATATCTTTCTGATAGGACGCTCACGCTTGAACAGCTTGTCCGCTGCGTAAAGAACCATCGTGTGATCAATTCACTGTCGTTAAGGGCATTCGCAAAAAAAGCAGATATATCATGGTATCAGGCTTTTATGTTTGAACATTGCTGCTTTGCCCCGCAAACTACGGAGAAAATCAAAAATGCAGTCGGTCTTGCAGGTTGGCGGATTAAGTTTTAGCATCTATCTTACACATATACCTGCCTCACGGTGAGGCACCCCAAAACTGAACAACTAAAGGCACAGTGTAATTTAATTATGCTGTGCCTTTTTGTGAAATGAGAGGTGAAAATTTATGTTCGACGATGATTATATGGCAAGTTGCTTTGTAGCCGGTAGTGTAGATTCTTTGGTTGCAATAGTCCTGATTGTGTGTTATAATATACATATCAAAGAGGGACAGAGCATGGATATATTAAGTACATCTTTAACGATTTTAATTACCGTTTTCATTACGGAAGTGGTAAATCTCATTATTTATTTTATAAAGCATCATTTTTAAAAGAAAGACGCTCTTGAAAAAATTGATGAGAAAATCAATAAACTTGTCCCTGATATTTCAGATGATGTGACATCAAAAGTCGGTGTAACTAAAGGCGGACGCTCAATAACAGACCAAATAGGAGTTAAAGGCGGTGAAGCCCTTGCTTCGCGTATTGACAAGCTTGGAGTTTCAATAGGTGAGATTGGTAAGACAATCACTGACAGTACAACGGGATATAATGAAAAACTCAAAAAATTGTCAAAGCGTCAGAAAGAAATACGGGACAAAATATTCGATATCTCAGATGTTATTGATGATTGGCAACGGCTCTCTCAAGAAAACGAAGTTCTTCAAGCGGAAAATGCACAACTGCGAGAACAGCTTGTATCTTTTGCTGAGAACGCAGAAAATCATGATGAAAGCCACGAAATGCGGTAAATCATCGCGCCCAATTAGCACAAGCAGTACAAGTATAATTTAAGGCACAGTGTAATTTGATTATGCTGTGCCTTTTTGTATCTAAAGGAGGATCTTATGAACGTAAACCATGGCATAACCGATACCGGTAAGCTGAAAACCATTGAAATCGACAAGTACGAACCCATTCCGGATAAGCCCGGACGCTGCCGCGCAGTTGGCCAGGCAAGTAAGCAGGAGATATTCGACCAGCTGAAAGACCACCTTGAATATGTCGGAATGCTCCCTGATGAGTATTTCATAATTTCAACGCAGCCGTCCGAAATCATTCCGGAAAATTGGCGTGATTTCACCTGCAACGTTTCATACGGCGGAAGCGAAGGAATATATCTCGATATCTCCCTCAATACCGCAAGTGGCTCTCAGAGCTTCATCACCGGAAAAACCCTCAGCGAAGATGTGGAGAGTTTCCTAAATATGTCCCGTGTTGCTGCCGAGTGCAACCTCATGCTTAACGGGAACGGAAGCGTTAAGGCTTTGCCGCGTGATATCGCAGAATATCTTGAATACATGAGCGAGAACGAGGACAAGAATTATTCAATCGAAGATACCGACGAAATGGAACGGTGAAAGGTGGTTCAAAAATGATAACCAAAGG
>CALBGD010000043.1 GCA_937893735.1 uncultured Clostridia bacterium
CTCCTATAAGCGACTTTATCGACAATAATGGCAGATACACTATCGCTTACTCAGACGGCAGGAATGTGAACATTTCCCATATCAGCGATAATGGAGAAATAGCAGATACCATAAAATTCAAGCAGCCTATGACTGAAGTCGGCGGAGTTATCTGCGATGATCACGGGAATTTCTATGTTGCCTGCGGAACGGAAGATCTGGCAGGGACAGGCAACATCTGCACATTTGCAGTTTATAAGTATGACAGCATGGGCACTCTGATTGGCAGGGCAGAATATTATCCCGACGATACCGATTGGAGCACCAGGGTGCCTTTTAATTCCGGGAACTGCGCAATGGCTTTTCAGGGAGATCTGCTGATATGCTCCTATGCACGTGAGATGTATAACGGACATCAGTCCAACGCAGTATTCTGTGTTGACACGGCTGAAATGATCGAAAATCCCATGTATGACAGCTATGTCAGCCACTCTTTCGACCAGTCTGTCGCAGTTATTGACGACAATACGGTTGCCTTTGCAGACCACGGTGACGCATACCCACGCGGTTTTTCTGTAAATGTCCGCAGTGACACCAGCTCGCCAATGATGGGACATAACAGCAATGGGACCTTTGTTCCGTTCAGCTTTCCTGGCAATATAGGAGATAATTTTACAAATGCAAGGCTGACTGAAATCGCAGCTATGGACACTGGCATTGCGTTAGTCGGTTCTTCGGCGAAGTCCTCTTCATCGGATTATGATAGTGAAAAGCAGCAGCTGTTCATTCAGATCATTGATGAGGAAACTGGCGAGAGCCTGCTCAACGGCTCCACCCGGACAAATGGCGACAAGGGAATTCTGTGGCTCACCAGCTACACGGACGGCAGCGAGGTCAGAGCGTCCGCTGCGGCTGCGCTGGACGACTCCCGGCTTCTTGTAATGTGGGAGCGCTGGAATGATAACAGCCTGATCAATTCCTATTATTCAATTATCTCTTCTGACGGAAAGATACTTGTGGATTCCGTTCCCATGCAGCGCGCCATGCTGAACGGCGCAGAGGAGCTTAAGGTCGATGGCGATATTGCAAAGTGGGTCTACGCAGACGGCGAGGGCAAGGACGCAACTATCTATCGTCTTGATACTTCATCGGTCAGCAGCGATGTGCTGAAGGAGGCGACAGTTGAGCTTTCATATACCGAGAAAGCCTGCACTGGGAAAGCCTTAAAGCCCACTGTGACTGTAAAGTACGAGGGCAAAACGCTGAAAAACGGCAGGGACTACACCGTTTCATACAAGGGTAATAAGAAGCCGGGCACTGCAACTGTTACGGTTAAGGGCAAGGGAGAGTATTCCGGTACTACAACAGCCTCGTTCAGGATTGTCCCAAAGGCAGTCACAAACGTTAAGGCAGTCCAGACAACGAAGTCCAAGAACACAATAACATGGAAATCTGCCAAGGCCGATGGTTATGAGGTGGAGATTTCCAAGTGGGTCAAGGACGGATATTACTATTGGCAGGACAATGTTGTAACAAAATCAGTGACAAAGACAAAATACGTTCACAAGGCTGGAAACAAGAACGGCGTGATATTCCAGTATAGAGTTCGTCCTTTTGTCAAGGTAAACGGCGAGAAGATATACGGTGAATGGTCTGATGACGTGAATCCGTATTGGAACTGGTAAAGTTTGAATTATATTTTTTAACTTTAATTATTTCTTGCTTTTGCGTCAGAACAGAATCCCTTGTCTGCGTTTGCGCACATATATTGCAGCATCAGGTCAAATTCAGCACTGAGATTCTGTTCAAACGCTTCCTGACAGAATGCATTCCTGTTTTCTATTTATTTCAAAGAGACGGAGAGCTGATCTCCTGACGTTTTTTCGCTGAAAGTGAATTTCTATGATAACGCCTTTGTGAAGGGCTTGCCGCAGCCCTGCTGAATATATTTCATTTGTTGGCAGAGCTCATGGAGCGGAGAGACAGGTGCTGCGCTTTATGAGCAGAACATTACCTTGAATGTTGGTAAATAATATTGAGTGTGTTTGATATAGCTAAAATCTATGTCCGGCATAAGTTTTTTAGTATTTTACAAATATCGAAAAAAATATAAAATACACTCAACAAAAAAAGCAAGGATAGGTAATCAAATGAAAACAACGATAATCGGCTACCCCAGAATAGGAAAAGCGCTCGGACCTCGTTTGATATAATACAAATAAAGTGCTGTCAGAAATGGCAGCACTTATTCTTTTTCTGAATTATGTAATACGTTTTGTGAGAGCAATTTGATATACAATTCTGGTATGATGATTATATTCATCTCACAGTTTACACATGGCTGGATAAGTGCTATAATAACCACAGAACGAAAAAGCGCTGAGTTCTCAAAGACAACAAGGAGATAACGAAACATGGATACACATGAAGATTTCCTGGGCAGGATAAGGTATCCCGGATATCACGACAGGATAATGTCCGCAGAGAAAGCGGCGGAGTTCATAAAGCCGGAAATGACGCTCGGCGTCAGCGGATTCACCATCGCGGGTTATCCGAAGGCAGTCGCAGGAGAGCTTGCGAAGCGCGCAAGGAACGGCGAAAAGCTGGAGCTTACGGTGTACTCCGGAGCCTCCCTTGGCGAGGAGTTCGACGGCGAGCTTGCAAGGGCGGGCGCCCTTAAAGCGAGAATGCCGTACCAGACCAACAAGGACCTGCGTAATTCGATAAACGCCGGTAAAATATCCTACCACGATGTTCCGCTCGGACAAATGCCGGTGTGGGTCAAGAACAACTTCCTGAAGCACATTGACGTTGCGATAATTGAAGCTGCCGCCATTGACGAAAACGGCAACATTATCCCCACCACATCGGTCGGAACCTCCAACATCTACGCCGAATACGCAGATAAGATCATCATTGAGGTGAACACCTACGTTCCCCGATGCATCGAGGGAATCCACGATGTGTATTCGCCGGAGCGCCCTCCGCATACTCAGCCCATTCCGATAACAAAGGTAAGCGACAGGGTCGGAACTACCTACATAAAGTGCGACCCGGCAAAGGTCGTTGCGGTAGTCGAGAGCAACATTCCGGACAACGGCAGAACGGTCTCCCCGGTGGACGATGAGTTCCGCAGCATGGCGAATAACCTCATCGGATTCCTGCACAGCGAGGTCGAGCACGGCAGGCTGTGCAATCCGCTTCCTCCTCTGCAGGCAGGAGTTGGCAGCGTTTCCAATGCGGTTTTGCAGGGGCTTGCTGAATCGGATTTCGAACATCTCACCGTGTATTCCGAGGTGCTCCAGAACTCGATTTTCGACCTCATCGACGCTGGCAAGGTGGATTTCGCTTCCGGCACTTCCCTCACGATTTCGTGGGACAAGCGCGATGAATTCTTTGAGAACTTTGAAAAATACCGCGATAAGATGATACTCCGTCCGCAGGAGATAAGCAACCACCCGGAGGTCATCAGACGGCTGGGCGTTATCGCGATAAATACAGTCATCGAAGCGGATATTTACGGCAATACTAATTCCTCGTATATCGACGGCTGCCGCCTGATGAACGGCGTCGGCGGTTCCGGCGACTACTGCGAGAACGCGGGGCTTTCGATATTCATTACGAAGTCCACCGCGAAGGACGGCACGCTTTCCTGCATAGTTCCGCAGGTCAGCCACGTTGACCACACTATCCACGAGATCCACGCGCTGATAACCGAACAGGGCGTTGCAGACCTCAGAGGTCTTGACCCGGTAGAGCGTGCAAATCTCATCATTGATAAATGCGCGCACCCGAAGTTCCGCAAGGCGCTTCACGAATATCTTGACAATGCAGAATCCACCTGCAAATACAAGGAAAACCCCGTAGATATGCAGGCGGCTCTTAACTTTGAAAAAGCAATGTGATGGAGGACAAAACAATGGACGAACAGGCAGTAAACATGGTAAATGAACTCATAGCAAAGGCAAGAGTGGCTCAGAAGCAGTTCGAGAGCTTCTCCCAGGAAAAGACCGACGAAGCGGTACGCGCGATAGGCAAGGTAGTCTACGACCGCGCCGAGGAGCTTGCCAAGATGGCGTGCGAGGAGAGCGGCATGGGCGTTTACGCCGATAAGGTAGCCAAGTGCCACGGCAAGTCCAAGTGTATCTGGAACAGCTTAAAGGGCAAGAAGTCCGTAGGTATTATCGGCGAGGACAAGCAGACCGGAATTATCCGTGTTGCTAAGGCAAAGGGCGTTGTTGGCTCCGTAACTCCGGTAACTAACCCGGTAGTTACCCCGATGTGCAACGCGATGTTCGCACTCAAGGGTCAGAACGCTATCATCGTAGCTCCGCACCCAAGAGCGCAGAAAACCAACAAATACGTTATCGACCTGTTCCGCGCAGAGCTGAAGAAGCTCGGACTTCCCGAGGACCTCGTGCAGACCGTTGAGCAGTGCTCCATGGACGCGACAACAGCCCTCATGCACGGTGTTGACGTTGTAGTTGCGACCGGCGGCGGAGCGATGGTGAAGTCCGCTTACTCCAGCGGCAAGCCCGCGCTCGGCGTTGGTCCCGGCAATGTTCAGGTTATAGTTGACCGCGGCGTTGACCTCGAGGAAGCAATCCCGAAGATAATCAGCGGCAGAATTTTCGATAACGGTATCATCTGTTCCGGTGAGCAGTGCGTATTCCTGCCGGAGGAGTCCTTCGACAAGGGTATCGATATTTTCAAGAAGAACGGCGTGTTCTATGTTGACGACGCTGAAACCGCAAAGAAGTTCGCGGACGCTATCTTCCCGGAAAACGGTCCTATCAGCAGAAAGGTCGTAGGTCAGAGCGTGCAGACCATCGCAAAGCTGGCTGGCGTTGACGTTCCGGACGGCACCAGAATGATACTCATCAAGGCAAGAAGCATAGGCAAGGACGAGCCCCTCTGCCGCGAGAAGATGTGCCCGGTAATGATAACCGCTTCCTACGACACATTCGAGAACGCAGTAAAGCTTGCGCAGACCGACCTCGACTGCGAGGGCAAGGGTCACACTGCTTCCCTGCACAGCAACGATATAGAGCATATCAAGTACGCTGGCGAGAAGCTGACAGTAAGCCGTCTGATAGTAAATCAGCCGTCCTCAACCGGCGCAGGCGGAAGCCTCTACAACGGCTTTGCTCCGACAACAACGCTCGGCTGCGGCTCATGGGGCAACAACAGCATTTCCGAGAACCTGAACTACACTCACCTCATCAATGTATCTCAGATAGGTCTTTACAATAAGGACGCAGCAGTTCCCACCGATGAGGAGATCTGGGGCTGAACGGACTAAGGAGTTTTTATGGAACAGATAATTTTCCGCCCGAAACTTTATAAATTCGACACGTTGAAAGCCTTTACCGATGAATTCAAGGTAGGCGGCAGCGACCTTATCCTGACAAACAAGTACATCTACGATCCGTATTCCGATAACAACAAGTGCGGCGCGCAGATGATATATCAGGAGGAATTCGGCGGCGGCGAGCCTACCGACACGATGGTAGACGCGATAATCGCCGAGGCTTCAAAGAAGCATTTCGAGCGCGTAATTGCCATCGGCGGCGGTACTGTGATCGACATTGCAAAGGTGCTTTCCGTATCCGACGGCGGTTCGGTGGATTCCCTCTACGACCACAAGGACAGCATTAAAAAGCTGCACCAGCTCATAATCATTCCGACTACCTGCGGCACCGGCAGCGAAGTCACGAACATCTCGATAATCAACCGCACGCGCCTTGGTGTGAAGATGGGTCTGACCTCCGAAAATATGTTCGCGGATTACGCAGTGCTGGTTCCGGAGCTTCTCGCGAAGCTTCCTTTAAAGGTATTCGGCGCAAGTTCCATTGACGCGCTGGTCCACGCCGTTGAATCCTCGCTCTCCCCGAAAGCTACCGTATACACGAAGCTGATGGGCTACAAGGCTATCGAAATGATAATCACCGGCTATCAGAAGCTGGTCAGCGAGGGCATGGACAAGCTCCCGCAGTACATGGGCGATTTTCTTACCGCTTCCAACATGGCGGGATTTGCATTCGGCACAGCAGGCTGCGCGGCAGTCCACGCGCTTAGCTACCCGCTCGGCGGTACATATCACGTTCCGCACGGCGAGAGCAACTACGCGCTGTTCACCGGAGTACTTTACAAGTACATGGAGAAAAAGCAGGACGGCGAGATAGCACATCTCAACGCGTACCTCGCGGAGCTTCTGCACTGCGACGTGAAGAACGTCTACACGGAGCTTGAAAACCTGCTGAACCACATTCTCACGAAGAAGCCGCTGCACGAATACGGCGTTACCGAAGCAGATATTCCGGTATTCACCGACAACGTTATCGCAACGCAGGGCAGACTGACCGCGAACAATTTCGTTCCGCTCAGCCGCGATGATATTCTTGATATCTACAAGAAGCTTTATTAAGGCTTCTTAATGATAAATCTTCTCCCCCCTATATGCGCTCAGCGCTGCTCCGGCAACGCTGGGCGTTCTTTCTCAAATGATATGAAAGGCGAAAACCATGAAATACAGCGAAATGGACAAACAGGCGCTCGAATCCGAAAAACAGAAGTGCGTTGAACGGCTCAGAAAGTACTCCAAAGATGACATATCCCTTGACCTGTCCAGAGGAAAGCCCTCAAAGGAGCAGCTCGAGCTTTCAATGAAAATGCTGGACGTCCTCGACCATCACAGCCTGCTTGACAGCGAAAGCGGTCAGGACTGCCGCAACTACGGTGGACTTGACGGAATCCCGGAGGCAAAGCGCCTGCTTGCGCACATGATGGGAACGCACTCCGTGAACACGATAATCGGCGGAAACAGCAGCCTTACGATTATGTATCAGCTCATAAGCCACGGAATGACTGACGGTATCTGCGGCTCCACGCCGTGGCAGGAGGTAAAGGGCAGAAAGTTCCTTTGCCCTGTTCCGGGCTACGATCGGCATTTCGCGATAACCGAGCATTTTGGATTCGAGCTTGTTCCGGTGCCGATGAACTCCGATGGTCCGGATATGGACGTAGTGGAAAAGCTGGTAAGCAGCGACGATAAGATAAAGGGTATCTGGTGTGTTCCGAAGTACGAAAACCCCACCGGAATAGTTTACAGCGCCGATGTAGTCCGCCGTTTTGCCGCGCTGAAGCCTGCGGCAGAAGATTTCCGCATTTTCTGGGACAACGCCTACTGCGTGCATAATTTCGACGGAAAATGCGCCGAAATTCCGGATATAATCTCCGAATGCGACAAGGCGGGAAATTCAGACCTTGTGTATGAATTTTGCTCCACAAGCAAGATAACGTTCCCCGGTTCGGGAATTTCGGCGGTAGCCTCCAGCCCGGCAAATCTCATTGATATCCGGGCGTTCCTGAAGTTTGCAACGATAGGTCCGGACAAGATAAATCAGCTCCGTCATGCGAGATTTTTCAGGAATTCCGCAGGACTTCGCGCGCACATGAAGAAGCACGCCGCGATAATGAAGCCGAAATTCGACGCGATGTATAAAGTCCTCAACGAGGAACTGGACGGACTTGGAATCGCAGAATGGACGGTTGCAAAGGGCGGGTACTTCGCTTCTTACGATACGCTCCCGGGGTGCGCGCGGGCGGTCGTTGAGATGGCTGCGGAGCACGGAGTGAAATTCACTCCGGCAGGCTCGACTTATCCCCACGGAAACGATCCGCAGGACAGCAATATCCGGCTGGCTCCGTCGTTCGCAACGGTCGATGAGATTGAGAGCGCGGTCACGGTGCTTGCGCTCTGCACAAAGATCGTAAGTATTGACAAGCTGTTAAAGTAAAAGCATAGCGCCTGACGAATTTATCAGGCGCTTTTGCCGGTTTAATAAAAGATGGAGAATTGATATGTACATCAGCTTTGACTACTACCGGGCGTTTTATTATGTTGCAAAGTACGGCAGCATTTCACAGGCAGCGGAAGCACTTATGAACAACCAGCCCAACGTTTCCCGGACGATAAAGAACCTCGAAAGCGAGCTTAACTGCACGCTGTTCGTGCGTTCCAGAAAGGGCGTTGAACTGACCCCGGAGGGCGAAATGCTGTACGCCCATGTAGCCGCGGCGGTGGAGCATATCCAGTCCGGCGAGGAGGAGATTTGCCTCGAGCGGACGCTCTCCAAGGGAGTTGTGACGATAGGCGCAAGTGAAATTGCGCTGCGGTGCTTCCTGCTTCCGGTGCTGAAAGATTTCCGGCAGAAGTACCCAGGAATACGTATTCGCGTGTTCAATCATTCCACGCCGCAGGCGGTTTCCGCGCTGAAAAACGGGCTTGTGGACATAGCGGTCGTGACTACCCCGACAGGTGAGCTGAACTCCCTGACGTCAAAGGAAATATGCGAGGTAAGGGAAATTCCGGTGTGCGGAACGGCATTTTCGCAGCTTGCCGGAAAAAAGCTGAGCCTTTCGGAATTGTCCACATATCCGCTGATTTCGCTCGGAAAGCAGACGAAAACCTATGAGGCGTATTCCGAATGGTTCCGGAAGAATAAGTGCGATTTCACGCCGGATATTGAGGCCGCGACCGCAGATCAGATACTCCCGATGGTAAAGAACAATCTTGGGATAGGATTTGTTCCGGAGGAGTTCCTTGAAGAATATCCGAATCAGGGGATTATCCGTCTGGAAATTCAGGAAACCGTACCCTCGCGGCAGGTGTGCTATCTCAGGAAAAAAGGTCACACCATGAGCGTCGCCTGCCGGGAGATGGAGAGAATGATATTATCCGTATCTGAATAGTGCATAATTTGTATAAACCTTATGCGATCCTGTTAGTTGTAGCCATGTCTGCGGAATATCCCCGAAACAGCTTTTGGGACTGTTTCGGGGATAATTTTTTTATTGATGATTGCGGTCAGCCGTCACAGACTGACAGGCACAAGCGGGGAATAATGCTTACAGCGCAGCATCACAGCACGCAAAATCAGTATCTACATAGTTCGCAATGAATCTTGCCCTGAAGTGCCGCTCGTTGCATAATCCCTCGGCTGTTCCGGATACATCAAGGTCTTCCGGAAGAACGAACTTTATACACCTTACAGTTACGTCACGGCAGGAATCGCCGGAATGCGCTGGGATCGTCATAGTCTTCATACCGCGGCTGTACTCGATGCCATCACTGTCGGTTTCGGTTACGATAACCGCCAGCGCCACGCGCTTATTCGGGCAAACGTTCTTCAGGGTTACGGAAAGCTGCAAAATGCGCCCGAGGGACTCCATTCCAAGCGCCCCGGCGTCGTATTCGACAGAATCCTCACAGCCGCCAATATCAACAGCCACGGGCTCCGGGCAATTTTCGGGGTATACGTCTGTTCCACAGTCCACCATTATCTCGGGAGAGGGGAAGGTGACCGCATTGCCCTCAGCGTCGTCATAGTCGATGGACTCGTTCACTTCAATAGTACCCGAGCATGGTCCGATGTGTTCCACGGTAAACTCAAGCGCTGCTCCCTCGCTTTTGGAAACGCCGAGCTCATCTATTTTCCACAGCAGAGAATTGGAATCCAGCAGGCTTGCCGTTCCCTTTGTGGGGGCAGAGAGCGATGTTATCTTAAAGCATGGGGAGATTGTGTCGGTTATTACGATATTCGTTGCGCCCGGTTTTGAGATGTTTCGCGCCAGATCTTCGAAAAGCTTGTCAAGCTCCTCGTCATCGGGAGTGATAGAAACATAGGCGGAATCCGGGTCTGACGCCCAGTCGTTGAGCGCCTGCACGTCGATACCGCCGTTCCCCGAAAGGCCTATGCAGTAGATGATGATTCCCTGAGCCCTTGCAGCGGCGGCAACAGGCGCCGGGTTTTCACCGATAGTTGTCACGCCGTCCGTGAACATGACTATCACCCTCGCGTTATGGGACGAGGGATCAAAAAGTTGTATTGCCTTTTCGAATGCTTCAGCGTGATTGGTTAATCCGTCTGCCGTAAGCGCGTTTACCGCCGCATTCAGTTCAGCAACTGAGGTTATGAGCTGCGTGTCCTGTGAAGCATTGCTGGCGAAGCTCACAATACCGATATGGCTGCCGTTTCCGATGTGACCGTCATGCGTGCCGTCCGTGGATTCATCAATTATATTGATGAATCTTTTTGCGCCGCTTTTCAGATTGGCAAGTGGACTTCCTGCCATACTCCTTGAACGGTCGAGGATAAGCACAATGTCCGTGGGATTTGACACGATGTCAGGTTCAGCCGCCAGAGAAAGCTTTATATTAAATGAACCACCACATTTAATGCTTGTGGTACTCAGTTCTTTATTAGATGCCGATACACCCATTAAATATCAATCCGTCCTTTCTGAGCTGGTTATCAGCTCAGAATAATATATGAGAAAGAGTGATCAGGTGTTACTCTGACGACATAGCTTAATCAGTCATTTATGACAGCAGAATAAAATCATAGTTTCTGAAGCCAAGCCGCTGTGGTTGAGAACCAGCTTGCTCAAAAAAATTGACTGTTTAGCTCTGATGTGATATAATAAACGCAGAGCGTAAATGCCCTGTACATATATTTTCATTGGTTTTTCAAAATATGAATTAAAAGAGTAAAATACTTACTGTCAAAAGGAAGCTGTATCCCGTTTTTTGAGGCGCCCTAAACATGGTGTGACCTTTTCATCAAAAAAACGGTCTATTGTATAGAACGGATATAATCTGCATTTATTCGAAAGGAGAACATAATGGAAGACGCACAGATACTGGATCTATATTTTGCCCGTTCCGAGCAGGCAATAAAAGAAACCGACCTGAAATTCGGACGATACTGCCTGACGATAGCCTACAACATACTCCACAACAACGAGGACAGCGAGGAGTGCAAGAATGATACATACATCAAGGCATGGAACGCAATTCCCCCGAAAAAGCCGGAGAATTTCCGGGCGTATCTTGGCAAGATAGCAAGGAACATTGCACTGAATATGTACGAATATATGCACAGAAAAAAACGAGATGTAAACAGTACCGAGGCCATTCTTGACGAGCTTTCTGAGTGCATTCCCGACCCTGGCTCCGATGTGGAAAAGGCGGCGGAAAGCATGATAATACGTGACAGCATAAACGAATTTCTGGGCTCGCTGTCGGAGGACAACCGCAGAATATTCGTAAGGCGTTACTGGTATGCCAGCCCCATCGAGGAGATAGCGCAGGAATACGGCTTCAGCGTAAGCAAGGTCAAGACCTGTCTTATGCGCACGCGCAGCAAGCTGAAAAAGCATCTTGAAAGCGAGGGGATAATCGTATGAAGGAAATGCGCTTAATGCAGATAATCGGCGATATCGATGAGAAGTACATTGATGAGGCAGCTCCCGCTGAGGAAAAAAAGAAAGCCGTGCGTTTCGTTCCGTGGATCAGATATGTGGGAATAGCCGCCTGCGCCATGCTCGTTATCGGCGTCGGAATATTCGCCATGACCCAGCAGAGAGGGAATATTGTTGATACTCCCGTTATGTCCGGAACGCAGACGGAAGAAGCGGCTGACACCTCTGAACTCACTCAGTATGTAAATCCATACGCAGAATACGATACACTTGAAGAAGCAGAAATAGCGGCGGGATTTGATATCACCGGACCCGACAGCTACGGCGGATACACCGAGCCTTATTATGCGGTTATCGAGGGGAAAATCCTCGAGGTGCAGTATTACAATGGCGATGACCGCGGAATGTGTATCAGGAAAGCCAAAGGGAACGAGGATATAAGCGGAGATTACAACGAGTATGACAACATCATCGAAACACAGGTCAACGGAAACACAGTCACGATAAAGGGTAACGGAGACGATTTCAGCCTTGCAGTCTGGGTTTCCGGGGATTATTCCTATTCAGCTTCGGTAGATTCCGGTATATCCGAGAATGCGCTGAAAGAAATTATCGAAAAAATTCAATAAATTTTTCAAAAAGGTGTGACCTGACGAATTCAATGCTGTCCTTTAGGGTGAAAGGCAGAAAAAACAACCTGCCGGTACAAAAGAAATTTCAAAGGAGTATAACATCATGAAAAAGTCTATCAGATTCACTTCTGCCGCTATGGCAGCACTCATCGCAATGTCCTGCGCAACATTCTCCGCATTTGCAGACGATACCTCCGCACCCGCTGAGGATTCCGGCTACACAGAATTCCTTGCGGGCGGCTGGGAAGTGAACACAGGAAGCACCGCTATGAGCAAGAATTCCGCGGCAAGAGCGGCTTTCAAAAAGGCTGCCGCAGAGCTAGAGGGCGTAAGCTATCAGCCGATAGCAGTTCTCGGAACACAGGTCGTTGCAGGCATTAAATACGCGATACTCTGCAAGGCGACTACGGTTTATCCTGACGCAGAACCTCAAATCACGATAATGTACATCTATGAAAACCTTGACGGAACTGCTGAGATAACCGGCTTCCAGACGATAATCGGCGAATCCGGCAAGGACGGATTCAAAGCGAATACAGGCAAATTTGCGATAAAGAACAGCAAGAACAAGACTGTATATTCCGCATACAAAAAGGCGATGAAGGAGCTTGTCGGCGTTGATTACAAGCCGGTTCTTTATCTTGGCAGGCAGGCCAAATCCGGAAGCAGTTACATGATACTCTGCCGCAGCAAGGTAGTATATCCGGACGCTCCGTATGAGTGGTCGCTGGTAACAGTCAGCAAGTCCGCAAAGGGTAAGGTAAA
Source organism: uncultured Clostridia bacterium (assembly GCA_937893735.1). Lineage (GTDB taxonomy): Bacteria > Bacillota > Clostridia > Oscillospirales > Ruminococcaceae > CAG-115. Next base: position 12,642 of record CALBGD010000043.1, read on the forward strand.
GCTCGCCGACATTCAGACTCTGGAGCTTGGAAACACCGATGAGGAATCCGAAAGCGACAGCAACCAGATCCCGAATCCGTGGCAGGAATACAAGACCGTTTCCGAAGCCGCAAAGGCGACCGGAATCAGCTTCAGAGTTCCTGAAGAACTTGAAGGCTACAAGGTTTCCTATGTTCAGGCGATGAAAGGCATTGTGGAGGTAAGATATTCCGATGGCAGCAATGAGATCTGCATTCGCAAGGGCAATGGAACAGACGACATCAGCGGCGACTACAATGTCTACAAGAACGTTTCTGAAAAGGAGATCGGCGGAAATACCGTAACATTAAAGGGCAGCGGGGA
>CALBGD010000044.1 GCA_937893735.1 uncultured Clostridia bacterium
AGCTTGGTGATGGTTGTATAGTAGTTTGTCTGCCAGTCATCGCCCTGAGAAGGGTCATTCTCACCGGAAGCGGGAGGAGCAAAAATCTTGAGGGTCAGGTCAGCCGCGCCGTCAAGTGGCTTCTCGAAGAACGCAGGCATGAAGTCGATGGTCTTAGCCTCGGGGCTCTTGTAGAACCACTTGCCGTTGAGCTCCATCATGAGGTTGAGCGGCTCGTCAAATGTAGCCTCGCAGAATACCGGGCTCTTGTCGAAATGGAGCGGAACAGCTATACCGGTAGCGTCCTCGCTGCCGCCCCAGCGGAGCTTCACGGGGAGCTGCGCCTCTGCGCCCTGAGTCATGGACGGATAGAAATACTCGTCGTGGATTATCTCCTTGTATGTCTGGAGCGCGGGCTGCTCGATTCCTACGTCCTTGTTGTTCGGGTCCTCGATCTCAAGTCCCAGTCTGCCGCGGTCGCGGAACTGATAGAATGTGAAGCCGCTGAACCAGCCCTGCTCCGGGTCGTTCTTCAGCATATCGCAGAATTCCTTTATCATCGCAGCCTGATCGTACGGACCGGTAACGTCGCCGTCAGCGTTGAACTCGCTCATTACCATGGGCTTCTGTACGCCGCCGCAGAGCTCCTTGTAGCGCTTCTGGGAGAGCTTTGTCAGGTTGTAGGTGTCAGCAACCTTGCTTCTGCTGAAGCTGGTGCCGCCAACGTCAGCGACATCATAAGGCCAGCCCCAGTGAAGGCTCATGTACTTGTCAACTGACCAGATATCGGTAGCCCTTACAGCGTTCGCGAATTCCTTCTCCATCTCGATCTCGCCGCCCTTTTCAGGGTGCTCAACGCCGCCGATGCAGAGGATAGTAGAAACATTCGGAGCCTCCTTCTTGATGATGTTGTGGAAGCGCACATAGAAATCCGCGATCTGCTGGTAAGTAGCGCGCTTGGTGAAGCTGAACCAGTTGCCGGTAGCCTCATGGTTGATACGGAGCTGCATTCTGCCGTAGGTTCGGAGCTCCTGAGCTATCTTGATGAGGTAGTCGTCAGGGAGGTTCGGGTCGATGGTCATGGTGAGGATAACGTCCTGCCCGTGACGGCGCACGTCCTTCATGCAGGTGAAAGGCTCGCCGTCGGTCGTGCCGCCGATACCGCCCTTATAGGTAAAGTAATCATCATAGGGATAGTCCCACTGGAAGCTTACCTCCTGATCTGCGAATGCGTCACGCGCGCGTGCAGGCCATGTCTTGTCCAGCGGATAATAGCAGTACATGAGGCTTATCGCGCGGTGCGGTCTTCCCATTTTGTGGAGGATATAGTCCTGATTAACGTACTCGCCGCGCTCGCTTCCGTCGCCGAGGTCTACTGCGCACTTTGCCGCGCCCATTTCGATTGCATAGATCTTCTGTTCCATTGGTGTTCGTCCTTTCAGATTTTACGCGTGTATGCGTGTATTCAGCTTAATTTATATGTATTATATCATATCCTGTAAACGTTTTCAAGAGGTTTGCGGAAATTTTATCAGAAAATTTTCCCGGAACATCGCAAAATCTTACCATGATGACACCCTATGATACATAAGCACTGAAATATGCGAGCGGTCAACTCTCTGCAATGACGCATTCGTCCGATCCGCATAAAAAAAATATCAATTTTGTATTGAAGTTTTCACTCCTATATGCTATAATAGTTAAAAGAGCATTCGCATTTCGCGGAGCATATGCATATTGTAGATCATACAGAACAGGAACGGCTGAAGCCCGCCGATATCAAGCAGGCTTCAGTGCTTTTTCTGCTGCGTCAGCAGCATATCAACAACTGGAATGGCGGTGGATCATATGGCAAACGAACCTGAAATAGATGTAACAGAAACCTCCGAAGAGCGCGTTCAGAATATAGACGGCTGGGTAGAGGTGAGCTACGACCCGGAGGGCACCACGGCGAATATGATACTCCATGCGCCGCACGGTGCCGGAGCCCCTATTTCCGTGCCGCAGGCGATGGGCGAGCTGGTAAGGCGCGGAGTTACCGCGGGAATAGACGAGGAAGCCGTTCGGGGAATGGTAGATGGAAAGTTATTTGAGACCCCTATATGCGTTGCAAGGGCTGTCCCGGCAAAGCGCGGTGAAAACGGTTCCATAAGCTTTCTGTTTGAGAAGAACCGCGTCCCGAAGCCCAAACACGATGAATTCGGCGTTGCGGACTACCGCGAACTGAACCTCATTGTACCCATAAGGCGCGGCACCGTTATTGCTGAGATAAAGCTCCCAACACCGGGAGAGCCTGGGCTCAACATATTCGGCAAGCCGATAAAGCCGCAGGCAGGCAAGCCCGCCAATGTAACGCTCGGCAAGAACACGCTGCTCACAGCGGACGGCAAGAACATCGTTTCCGCCTGCGACGGACACATCGTCTACGGCACAGGCTGCTTTAACGTTGAAAGTACCGTGACCGTCAAGGCTGACCTCGATATTTCAATAGGCAATATCGACTTTTTCGGCGACGTACTGATAAAGGGCAACGTAATGGAGGGCTTCTCAGTAAAGGCGGGACGCTCCCTGAAAATAGAGGGCACGGCATTCAGCGCAGAGCTCTCAGCCGGAGGAAACATCGTGATAAACGGAGGCGCTATCGGCTGCAAGGTGGAAGCAGGCGGCGACGTGAAGATAGGCTTCTGCGAGAATACCGAAATAAAAGCACAGGGCATGGTGGAATCCTCCCAGTTTGCATTCTGCAATGTGTTCTGCTACGGAGAGCTCCACGCAAAGGGAAAGACGGGCGTTATCTCCGGCGGAATTATAACCGCCATGAAGGACATTACCGCAGGCATCATCGGCTCCGAAAAATACACATCAACTGAAATCAACATCGGAGACGGGTCGGTCATCTGCGCCCGCAAGTCCGAGGCGGAGGAAGAACTCGCAGCTGCGACCGAAAAGTTCGAGCAGGCTTCCAAAAACGTGGAATTTCTAAAGCACCGCAAGAAGATACAGGGAGGCACGCTGACGGATATGCAGGCGCGCCAGATGAAAACCGAGACGCAGAATAAGGTGTACTTCTCCGTGCGCCGCAAGGACCTGCAATCTTACATTGCACAGCTTGACGCAGACCTGAAACACCGCGACGACCTCTGTGCGATAGTCAACGGCAAGATATATCCCGGCAGCCACTTCTGCATAAACTACCTTTCTCTGGATATCACCGACACTTTCAGCAGATCAAAGGTCTGCATAATTGACGACACAGTTCAGGTAGTACCTATGTAATGATTCCGCGCGCCTGCGTTCTGCACAGCGCGCGGTTTGCTTCACCTGCGGGTGGAGCATTTTTACATCAGGCTCTGTAAACGATCCCATGGAGGTATATCATGACCGACAAGCGATTTATCCGCACCTGGAGCGGTATTTTCTTTTCGCCGCTGGAGCCGCTCCCCGAAAACATAGCTCCGGCAGACATAGCCCATGCGCTCTCCATGCTGTGCCGCGCGAACGGGCATTTCAGGAGCTTCTATTCCGTGGGGCAGCACTGCCTTGCCTGCGAAGCGGAGGCCGCCGCTGCGGGGCTTCCCCGGGAGACCCGGCTCGCCTGCCTGCTGCATGACGCGAGCGAGGCTTACATCTCCGACATAACCCGCCCAGTGAAGCTGGGGCTTCCGGAGTACCGCGTGATAGAAAAGCGGCTCCAGGACACCATTTACCGCCGCTTCGGCATCGACCCGGAAAATGAAACGATAATGCGCGAGGTCACGCGGATAGACGACGCCATGCTGTACCACGAATTTCTTGCGCTCGGCGGATTCCCGCTGTACGAAAGCGCTCCCGAAAAGCTCACGGAGCCGTGCTTTGATTTCCAGCCGTTCGCCGAAACGGAAAGGCAATACCTCGACGCGCTGAATAAACTACTGGAGGACGTATAATGACCGCTCAGAACATTCTCTTCAACGACAACTGGCAGTTCTGCCTGTGCGATATCGGCACAGAGCTTCCTGCGCTGAACTCAAGGCACTGGTATGATGTGGAACTCCCGCATGACTGGCTCATCGGCGACACATCGAAGCTCTACGAGACCGGCGAGGGCTGGTACCGCCGCACTCTGCCCTGCTCCGCTGAAATGCTCTCCGGCAGGGTGCTGCTGAATTTTGACGGCGTTTATATGGATTCCACCCTGTTTGTAAACGGAAAGGAAGCCGGAAGCTGGACCTACGGCTACTCTGCGTTTGAATTCGACATAACCGACCTGCTCCGGGAGGGCAAAAACGAGCTTCTGGTGAGGGTACAGCACCGCTCCCCGAACACACGCTGGTACTCCGGAGCCGGAATTTTCCGCGACGTTACGCTTAAGCTCCGCCCGCTGACCTATATCCGCACGAACGGCGTGTATATCCACTCCGAAAAGGAGAAGAAAGGCTGGCGCACCGAGGTAGAAACCGATATCGTAGGAGCTCCCGCCGAAATCAGGCTGCTGATGGAACTCCACGACCCCGCCGGCCCAAGCATTGGCGGCTACGGCATGGAGTCTCATTTTGACGGAATGAGGGAGAGCTTCTCCGCAAGCTTCACCAGCTCGGACCCGGAGCTGTGGAGCGTTGACGAACCTAATCTTTACACGCTGAAAATATGCCTTTACAGCGGCGGCGAGCTGCTTGACTGCGTGACTGAGAGCTTCGGCTTCCGCACCGCCGAATTCCACCCGGACAGGGGATTTTCGCTGAACGGAGTTCCGATGAAGCTCCACGGGGTTTGTATGCACCACGACCTCGGAGCGCTTGGCTCCGCGATGAACACCGCCGCGCTCTCAAGACAGCTCCGCATAATGAAGGACATGGGCGTGAACGCGATACGCACCTCCCACAATATGCCCGCGCGGCAGCTTGTGCAGCTCTGCGACGAGATGGGACTGCTGGTGGACAGCGAAGCGTTCGATATGTGGGAGAAGCCCAAGACGGAATTCGACAACCACCGCTTCTTCATCGAACACGCCGAGCGCGACGTGCAGAGCTGGATAGAGCGCGACCGCAATCACCCCTGCGTCATCATGTGGAGCATAGGCAACGAGATAAACGACACCATCGACCCGCACGGTCTGGACATCACAAAGCGGCTGTACGACTACGTCCTGAAATACGACCCCAAGGGGAATGCCGCACCGACTATCGGCTCAAACTACATGGGCGATCAGAACGCCCAGAAGTGCTCCGACATCGTGAAGCTTGCGGGCTACAACTACTCCGAGTACCTCTACGACGAGCACCACGCGAAGTATCCCGACTGGGTGATTTACGGCAGCGAAACGGCGTCCGCAGTGCGTTCAAGGGGAATTTACCGCTTCCCTGCTGAGCTTCCGCTGCTCACCGGCGAGGACTATCAGTGCTCCTCCCTCGACAACAGCGTCGTGGGCTGGGGCTCCTCCGCGATGAAGTCATGGAGGCTAGACCGCGACTGCCCATTCTGCTGCGGTCAGTTCATCTGGACAGGCTTCGACTACATCGGCGAGCCCACTCCCTACAACACAAAGAACAGCTATTTCGGCATAGTTGACACGGCAGGATTCCCGAAGGATATCTACTATTTCTACCAGAGCGTGTGGCTCACTCCGGAGCAGAAAAAGGTCCTGCATATCGTGCCCTATTACTGGGATTTCATGCCTGGCGAGCTGATAGACGTGCTGGTATACAGCAACGCGCACCATATCGAGCTTTTCCTGAATGGAGAGAGCCTTGGCACCCACGTCATGGATCTTGACACAGACAGCGAAATGCGCGCGCATTTCTCCGTGCCTTTCGAGGCGGGAGTTATCCGCGCAGTGGGATATTCCGAGGACGGCACGGAAATATTATCAGAGGCGCTCCATACGCCCTCCGACCCGGCGGCGGTAGTCATGAACTCCGACCGGGAA
>CALBGD010000045.1 GCA_937893735.1 uncultured Clostridia bacterium
GGTACTGAGGCTATCAAGGTTAAGGTCAAGGAGAAGATGGAACTGTTCGGTTCTGTTGGCAAGGCTTGATTTCTGCTTAAAATCACTGTGCGCCGCTGATAAAATCAGCGGCGCATTTTTATTTAGTATATAATTGTAAAATACGCCTGAAAAATCGTATAAATCTACTTTGATTATTAATTATACCGAAAAAACAACTAAATTCACTAAGATATTTTATGCTTTTGCCGATTTACTTTTTTGTGTTTTCTGATATACTATCAGTAAACGTTTTCAACCCGCCCACATAAATAGGAAACCGGGCGAAAAGGAAGGGGAGATAATATGTTTCTTTTCAGATGGCTGTGGAAGAACATGAAGGGCTGCCGCGCGATATACATACTTGCGCTGTGTCTTACTGTGATATGTCAGTCGATGTACATAATCACGCCGTACTTTACCCAGCAGATCACGGACACATTCATAATCAACGATAATGCATTGCAGAATCTTCAGGAGCACACAGACCTCCTGCTTCTGATGCTTGCCGCAATGGTGGGATTTACGCTAATACGCTGTGGAATGCAGTACGGAAGCAACATGATGTATGAACATACATCTCAGACGCTTATTTACCGCGTAAGAAAGGTCCTGTTTGACAAGATAGAAAATCAGGACGCCTCCTTTTACAATGTGTACCGTACCGGTGACATCATGACGCGAGTTTCTGCGGACCTCGACATGGTGCGCCACTCCATCGCGTGGATAATCAAGACGATCGTGGAGTGTATAGTACTTTTCTCCGCTTCTCTGATTTTCTTCTTTACGATGGACTGGCTGATGGCGCTTTGCATGATTGCACTTACTCCGGTAATCCTCTTTATAACATGGCTGTTCAAGCGCAAGGTTGGACCTCTTTACGTTGACCTGCGCGAGAGGCTCTCACGAATGAATACTGCGGCAGAAGAGAACATCTCCGGAAACCGTGTCGTAAAGGCATTTGCCCGTGAGGACTACGAAATAAATCAGTTCGACAAATACAGCAAGGAATACAGCACGGCAAACAAAAAAGCCGCTTTTATGTGGCTTAAGTTCTTCCCGTTTCTTGAAACAACTGCACAGTCGCTTTCTGTGGTCATGATTATTGCAGGCGGACTGTTCGTGGTATTCGGCAGAATAACCATGGGCCAGTATGCGGCTTTCTCCGGACTTATCTGGACTCTTTCGAACCCCATGAGAACTCTCGGAAACATCGTCAATGACCTCCAGCGTTTTTCTGCTTCTGCAAATAAGATAATCGAGATCTACTACGGAAGTCCGCGGATAGTTGATCGTAACGATGCAGTGGACAAGCCGGACCGTTTTGACGGAAAGGTGGAATTCGATCATGTAAGCTTCTCCTACGGTAGTACGGAAGTGCTCCGTGATGTAAGCTTCACGGTGGAGCCGGGTCAGACTGTTGTAATAATGGGAGAAACTGGCTCCGGAAAAACTACACTGGCTGAACTTATTCCGCGAATTTATGATGTGAACAGCGGAGAAGTCAGAGTCGACGGTGTGAGTGTAAGTCATCTCAAACTGAAACAACTTCGTCATAATATAGGCTTTGCAACGCAGGACGTGCTGCTTTATTCTGATACCATTGATGGTAATATATGCTTCGGCGACACCGATATGCCTGAAGAGGACGTTGTAAAATATGCTAAGGCGGCGGACGCAGACGGATTTATCCGCAGACTTTCTGATGGATATGATACGATAGTCGGCGAACGAGGAGTTGGTCTTTCAGGCGGTCAGAAGCAGAGAATTTCCCTTGCAAGAGCCCTCGCAGTGAAGCCTGCTATCCTGATTCTCGACGATACGACCTCCGCGGTTGACCTTGAAACCGAAAAGCATATACAGAATGAGCTCTCAAATCTTGATTTCCCGTGCACGAAAATAATTATTGCACAGCGTATATCTACCGCAAAGTATGCAGACAAGATAATCGTGTTAAAGGACGGCGGTATTTTAGAGCAGGGAACTCACGAAGAGCTTATTGCGAAAAACGGCTATTATCGTGATGTTTACGATCTTCAGAAGTGAGGTGGTAATATATGGCTAGAAATAAATTTGACGTAGATGAGGTCCTCGAAACCCCATTTGATATACGGCATCTGAAACGTTCTCTTGTGTATGCTGCAAAATACAAGAAAAGGATCGCACTTGCACTCATTTTAAGTGCACTTGGTTCTGTTATAGGACTTCTCTCTCCTATGATCGTACAGAACGCGATAGACAACTACATGATACCGATAGACCAGCAGTCTGCTGTTAGCCCTGACGACCGTGTTAAGTACATAATACTGAGCGGCGTTGCAGTCTTTGTCTGCATTGTAGTAAGCGTTATCTTTGCAAAGATACGCTCAGTTATGATGACAAAGGTGGGTCAGGATATCGTGTACGATATACGTAAGGATCTGTTCGAGCATATGCAGCGGCTGAGCTTTGAATACTACGACAGCCGACCGCACGGCAAGATCCTGACGCGTATCATCAATTACATAAACGCGATCTCCGACCTTATGACGAATGGTCTGATCAACTTTATTCTTGAGATAATCAACCTGGTATTTATAACGATATTCATGTTCTTTGTAAACTGGCAGCTTGCCCTAATTACAATGGCTGGACTTCCGGTTTATGCCGCGATAATGCTTATCATCAAGAATGGACAGAGAAAAGCATGGCAGCAGGTTTCAAACAAAAGCTCCAATCTGAATGCGTATCTGCATGAGAGTATAGTCGGTGTAAAGATATCCCAGATGTTCACCCGCGAGGAGGAAAATGCAGAGATAAATGATAAACTCGCCAAAAAGTACAAAAAAGCGTGGATGAAAGCAGTTTCCTATTCAAACCTCGTATGGCCGAGTACTGATGTGGTTTCTATAATTGTCAGGGCGTTCATTTTTGGCGTTGGACTTATCGGAATGCGCGGCGTGGTATCTTTTGGTACTATTATCGCGATGACGGATTATTCAGCAAGATTCTGGCAGCCGCTTATGAACCTTTCCAATCTGATGAATACATTCATCAATGCAGTAGCAAACCTTGAACGTATATTTGAGATGATGGACGAGCCTGTAACCGTTGATGACGCTCAGGACGCAAAAGAAATGCCTGAGATACATGGAGATGTTCATTTTAAAAACGTCACCTTCGCTTACGAACCGGGAATCAATATTCTTGAGAACCTTTCCTTTGACATTAAGGCTGGTGAAAGCGTAGCGCTTGTAGGACCCACCGGCGCCGGCAAAACGACAATTGTTAATCTTATCTCGCGATTCTACAATCTGAGCGGCGGAGAAATTGATATAGACAACAGTGACATTTCAAAGGTTACTTTGCATTCGCTTCGCTCCCAGATGGGAATAATGCTTCAGGACAGCTTCATTTTCAGTGGAACGATACGTGATAATATCGCATACGGAAAACTGGACGCAACAGACGATGAGATCCGGAATGCCTGCATGATAGTTGGAATAGACAGTTATATTGAGTCTCTGCCGAACGGTTATGGCACGGAGGTCAACGAGCGCGGAGCAGGTCTTTCGCAGGGTCAGAAGCAGCTTATCGCTTTTGCAAGGACCATCGTTTCTAACCCGAAGATACTGGTGCTCGATGAAGCAACATCTTCCATAGACGCAAAAACAGAGCGCTATCTTCAGAACGGCCTGAATCATCTTCTTCAGGGAAGAACGTCGTTTATTATCGCGCACAGACTTTCTACAATACGCAGCTGTGATAAGATCATGTATGTTTCCAATAAAGGAATAACCGAGGCCGGCACACATGATGAACTAATGGCAAAGAAAGGCGACTATTACAAGCTCTATACGGCACAGTCAGTATAAAAATAACCGCTCCGGCAGACCAGACCGGGGCGGTTTTTTTTATACTGACGAAAAACGATCTCTCCTAAAATACGGTTTTTCATTTAAAATAATCTTCAATGTGCTTCTTGAACTTTTCCGTGTCTTCGAGGATCCTGTCTTTTATGAAGTCTGCCTCTGCTTTATTTTCGGCGTTGATGGTGATGTAATATTTCTGCCTGCCTGTGCGCGGAGCCTTTATTGAAACTCCAAGCGTACACGTTCCG
>CALBGD010000046.1 GCA_937893735.1 uncultured Clostridia bacterium
GTGCGCCGTCCGGACGTTCACCCCGGCGCCCATTCCTATCAGGAATCCGGTGAACAGCGAAACCAGCAGCGTTGTGGAGCCCACCGCCCCCAGCGCGATATAGTCCGCGAATTTTCCCACCACAGCAACGTCGCTGAGGTTGAACAGCACCTCTAAAATCTGCGACATGACCAGCGGCAGGCTGAATAGGAGGATATTCTTCCACAGGGAGCCTGTCGTCATTTGTATCTGGTGCTTCTGACCTGTTATGCTTTTCATTGTATGCCCCACGGAGTCGCCGTTGACCCCGCCTTTCGATTCGTCATTGAATTCCGGCTTTCTGCCGCCAGACTATGATAACACTTTGACCGTATAATGTCAATAGGGCGGGAGATTATTTTTTTGTGCAGCTTCACAAATCCCGGAATTCGGCTTGGTTGAGCCACATTCGGGGAACCACTCCGCGCCCGGAGCCGCTGTGCCGGCGCACACGGATTTTGTTCCGGGGCACAAATCGCTGTAACCGGGCTGTAATCTCTTGTAACCACACTGTAATCACACTGTAACCGAATTTTAATTGACTTGCCGGAATTTATCGGCTATAATTGAACCAACAAACACAAGGGAGGTAATCGTATGAAAAGGATAGTTTCTATATTACTGTGCGCGCTGGTATTTTTCGCGCTGTCCGTCAGCGCCTTTGCGGACTGCGGCCCCAAGCCGTCGCTCAGGGTAACGCTTAAAGGAAGCCGGGGAGAGCGCTTTTATGCGACGCTGATAAGCAAAGAATCAAAGCTCCCGCCGATGTACATAAAAACAGAACTGACCGATGAGGACTACGCGCAGGCAGAAAACGACCCCGAGGCTGCGGCTTACATAAGGTTCGCGGAATACAGCGACGGGGACGGCTTCGTATTTTTCGGAATAATATGGGACAGCGAGAAAACCCGCACGATACACATGGGCTACTACCCGCCGGACATTTTCAAGGTGCTGGTGTGGTACCCGGACAGTGGCCTCATGGTCTCCACCGGGGAATACAACTGCTACGCCTTTTCAAGCTATTTCACGGTAGACCTTGACAACATAAACGGCTTCGATATAAAAGCCGCTCCGAGCTACGAGTATATCCGGGAGGGTATCGCGCTGCTGCTAAGAATGGCTCTGACGATAGCGGTGGAGCTGCTGGTTGCCCTCGCCTTCGGTTACCGCGGGAAAAAGGCTATGCTGTTCCTTGCGGCGATAAACGCCATGACCCAGGTACTGCTGAATATCGTGCTTTCGGTCGTGACTTTCCAGTCAGGTTTTACTGGATTCATCATCTTCTATATACCGATGGAGCTTATCGTGTTCACTTTCGAACTGATAATATACATCTTCAATCTTGGGAAGTACGACAAATACAGCGGCAAAACCGGGAAAATCGTTGCCTACACCATGACCGCGAACTTCATTTCACTCCTGCTGGGATTCATTATTCAGTTTGTGACTGAAATGGGTTGGTCAACGCTGTAACTCCATTATGAATCTGCTGGCTGAAACTGCGGCTCTGCGGCCTCCGGGAGCTGCGCCGTGAACGCCGCGCAGGCTTCTTTTCCGTCCGCTGTAATGCGGAAGCTGCCGGAGTATTTCCGGGCGATATTTTCCACGATGGTCAGACCGTTTCCGTGGTTGTCACCGCGCTTGGTGCTTGCGGGGGCTGAGGTGAACCTCTTTTCGGTGGAGTTTCGCACCTCCAGAAACAGCATACCTATATCGCTGCGGCAGCTCACGGAGATATACGGGGAATCTGTCGTCCCTGCCTCGCGTATGGCATTGTCCAGCAGATTTGCGAAGAGCGAGCAGGCGTCCGCGTTGCTGAGTGGTATCTCCTCCGTGCGGGACATGGCAAGCATGAAGCCTATTCCGGCGGCTTCGCACCGGCGGCGCTTCTCCCAGATAACGGCGCTGACTATGGGATTCGCGCAGTAGATGGGGATATCAAGGCCATCGGCGCGCTCCTTCAGTTCGCTCAGCATGGAGAGCCCCTCGTCCGCCGAGCCGGAGCGCATGGTTATCTCGGCGGCGGCAACGAGATTCCTGATATCGTGGCGGTATTCTCGTATCTTGGCGTACTGCCGCGTGAGATTCTCGTAGTAGAGGGTCTGCATTTCGGTCTCATGCTCCATGTCCTTTAGCTGGCTGCGGAGCTGCTCGGTCTTTGCGTTGTCGCGCAGGGCAATGAACATGAATATATCGGAGAATATGTACATCACAAGCGAGATGTACGCGAAAGGATTTGTGTACGGCTCCCCGACTACTGTATGTGTGGGGGAAACATAGTAATATCCGGAAATGCTTATCGCCTGGCTCAGCGGAAATATGATGAACAGGCTCAAGGTTTTCATGGGATAGCGGCTGACTTTTTTGTTCCATAAGTACAGTATCGTGAAGTAGTACGCCGCTGATATGCAGTCTATGGCAATTATCTGGAGAATGCAGTCCCACGTCTTGACCGGCGCCTGCGCTGAAACAAAGCCGAAAACCTTCAGACATAAATAGGTCAGGCCAAGGTCAAGCAGCGTCGTTGCGCCAAACAGAATAGAGGCGCACAGCAGCCGCTTTTTCAGCTTGTCGTTGAACAGGAAAACGGCATAGGCGAAGAACAGGCACACCTGTATCAGCATTTTCACGACCCACGGAAGATAGGCGGTGTGGAGGTAAGAAGCAAGCTGCATCATCATGACCACGGGAACGACGTACCGTGCCTTGTACCTCGGCGTGAGCGCATTGTAAAAGAAAACGATAACAAACCCGCAGTTGAACGACTGATGCAGCACGAAATACAGTACGTCTATGATCGTCTGTTCACTCAACGGAGACCGCCTCCGTTTCTGGAGTATTCCCCGGCGACTGCGTCCTTTACGGAATCCTGATAAAGCCTGCCGACAGGAATAATATCGCCGTTTGTCATTTCGAAGCTGTTCCAGCCCCTTACACGCTGGATACGCCGCATATTTATTATGTAGCTGCGGTGGCATCGACAGAAGTGATCCGGCAGCTTTTCAGTTATCTCGTCCATCTTTCCGTATGACGTGAAGTTTCCGTCCGTTGTGACGAACAACAGCTGTCTGCGCTCGCTGACAACATACAGCAGGTCAGTGCAGTTGATGTATTCCGTGCGGCGGTTGATGGTCACAGGTATGAAATCAGGCTTCTGCATGGCGGAGTTTCTTATCTTTTCGAGGGCGTTTTTAAGGTAATCCATCTGTACCGGTTTTGCGAGGTATGCCACCGGCTCGCTTCCCGGCTCACAGCGGAATATCTCCTGTGAGAATTCGGCGGCATGGCTGGTGACGAACACCAGCTTTGCGAGTGGTTTCAGCGTGTGCAGGATATTCGCGAATTCTATGCCGCTGCCGTCCGCGTTCATTATATCAAGGAATACCGCGTTCACTTCGTCCCTGTCTCCCAGCGCGAATCTCAGTGCAGCCAGCGTCGGAAAAAGCCTGATAATACAGTCAGGCTCCAGCGCGAGTATTTTTCTTTCGAGGTCTTTTGCAAAAATTGCATTATCATCACAGATGTAATATTTCATTCTGCCGCCTCCGTTTTTAGCTTACTTGACAATATTATATATCATGTGGTGCAGATTGTCAATTCGTTGGTTACATGAATCTGCATTTTTATTACATCAGCAAATACTATAAACACTCAATTTGTGCAGTTTGCCCCAAGGAAATGTCAACAATTTGTGATAAATTACAATAAAAGTAAAACGTGTATCTTGTAACTTTTTTGTACTGGGTTCTGTCATATCAGTTGAGGAGGGATATTATGAAAATGCTGAAAATTACAGCGGCGCTTGCGGTGTGCCTTTCGATGTGCGCCTGCATATCCCGCAAAGCGGAATCAAACCTGCATGAGAGCGCTGTTTCCACGGCGACGAATGAGGCTTCCGCGGAGAATACCGCCGGAACTTCCGAAAGCTCGGCTGAAGCGGAGAGCTCCCCGAGCGGCGATGAGCTCTTTGCGGAGACTTTCGGCGCAGACAAGGTTTTCTCATACATGGCAGGAGACGAGAGCTGTGCGGTGCTGTACGGAACAGGCATCGAGGAGCTGGGAAACGGTTCGTTCCGGTGCGGGACCCTGAATCTCGG
>CALBGD010000047.1 GCA_937893735.1 uncultured Clostridia bacterium
GCGTGAAGGCTCACGGCAAGGCTGCACGGGTGCGGAAGCTCCGTCCACGCTCTTATTCCCGGAATTATTCCGCATGTCGATACCGTGACATGCTTCTCTCCGAGCGCAAGTCCCTTGTAGTCCGTCATTATTTCGCAGAAATCCCGCACGGAGTCAAAATTATCGAAGGGTTCGCCTATGCCCATGACTGTTACGCTGTGTATCTTTCCGCCAGTCATTTTGCGGAGCTTTATCACCTGAGCCGTCATTTCTCCGGCGGTGAGGCTGCGCCGCTTTTTCAGACGTCCGCTCTGACAGAATGCGCAGCCCATCGCACAGCCGACCTGCGTGGAAATGCACACGCTGTTCCCGTATTTCTGCCGCATGAGAACCGTTTCCACAAATTCGCCGTCGTCCAGCTTCAGCAGGAGCTTTTCCGTATCATCGCCGCTGCTTGTGGTCTCCGTTTCAGGGAGCGACATCGTGAAAGTACTTTCAAGTGCTGATATAACGCGCTCCGAGAATGGAAGCTCCCGGAATCCTGATATCTCCCGCTGATACAGCCATTCGAACAGAATAGCTGCCTTTGCAGGATTTTCGCCATGCTCCCGGAACCATTCCGCAAGCCTGTTGCGGGTCATTGAGTAAATATCCATGTCAGTCCTCCCGGAATCTCATTCCCTGAATGCTGTCTAGCTCTTTCTGGCGCTTCATAATTCCACCGAGCACGGCGCGTTTGTTAAGGCTCCAGAGCGGTGCAAGCAGAGTGTTCCTGTCGCCGTCTCCAGTCAGGCGCTCAATTACCGTCTCCGCCGGAAGCAGCTCAAGCTGACTTACTGTGACGTTGATGTAGTCCTGCATTTCCATCGGCTGGTATCCTCCGGAGCGCCACAGTTCAGCCATTCTGGTGCCCTCAATAACGTGAAGCAGGTGGATTTTTATGCCGTCCGGACGGAGCTTCCCGAGCATTTTCGCCGTTCGGAGCATATCGCCGGAATCCTCTCCGGGAAGCCCGTTGATTATATGCACACATACCCGGAGCCCCGCATTCTTTGCGATATTGAATCCCCTGACGAAATCCGCCCATGTATGTCCGCGGTTGATGAGCTTCGCAGTTCCGTCGTCCGCCGTCTGAAGTCCGAGCTCAACCGTTACCGGAACCGGCAGCGAGGCAAGGAACTCCGCTTTTTCCATGTCAAGGCAGTCCGCACGGGTTGCGCATGAGATTCCGCATATGTCGCATTGCAGAGCCTCAGAATAAATTTCGCACAACCTTTCCAGCGGCGCATAAGTATTGCTGTGTGCCTGAAAATATGCGATTATTCCAGCATCTGGGTGCACTGTGCGGATACGCTCCGTCTCCTGAATTATCTGCTCCCTGACGGAAAGAGCGGGGGCAGTGAAGTACCCGCTTCCGCCGGAGCAGTATATGCACCCTCCGTGACTGCAGGCGCCGTCAATATTCGGGCAGGAGAATCCCGCGTCAACGACTGCCTTGAATACCTCTCTGCCAAAAGTCTCCATATTGTGGTATTTCAGAGTGTGGTATCTGCTTCCGTCATTGGAGTATTTGAACTTTAACAAGTGTCTTACCTCTTCATGTGAATAATACTATGTAATTATAGCATACCTAGGTTTTTTAGTCAACTGTAAGAAAATGTACATAACTGCTTAAAATTCTGAACTGCTCTGCAATGGGGATTAAAAGATATTTCGCCACATGATGTTGCTTTTCCGGTGTCGAAAAATTCGTGACTTTACACAAATACGCGCAGTTTTTTTGTACATCTAATATAAATTTAGTTCTTGACAAATGTAGGACAAGTCTATATAATAGATTTATCGGTTTTTTTTACACAATATATTGTGTTGAATACTGTGTTGAAAACTGATTTTATTTAATTTTCTTTTTTTAAAATGTAAGGAGAGGTTCTAGGAATGGCAATGATCACAATGATAAAAAAGCGCGACGGCAGGCAGGTCCCCTTTAATATAGAGAAGATCGCCGGCGCTATCTACAAGGCTGCTGAAACAGTGGGAGGCAGGGACTACGCTGAGGCGATGGAGCTTGCCGATAAGGTATGCCAGCGTCTTTCCGAGGAGATAATCGGGCGCAATCCTTCCGTGGAGGAAGTACAGGATATGGTTGAGAGGGTGCTGGTCGAGGACGGCCACGCCAAAACTGCCAAGGCTTATATACTCTACCGTGCGGAACGCACCCGCGTCCGCGAGATGGACTCCACGCTGATGAAGGTATACGAGGACCTCACCTTTAAGTCTGCGTCAGACTGCGATATAAAGCGTGAAAACGCGAATATTGACGGCGACACTGCCATGGGAACCATGCTGAAATACGGCAGCGAGGGTGCGAAGCAGTTCAACGAGATGTACGTCCTTGACCCCAAGCACTCTCAGGCACACATCAACGGCGATATTCATATTCATGACCTTGACTTCCTTACCCTGACTACTACCTGCTGTCAGATCGACCTGCTGGAGCTGTTTAAGGGCGG
>CALBGD010000048.1 GCA_937893735.1 uncultured Clostridia bacterium
ACGACCGGTATACCTGTGAATATCAGGAACAAAAGGAAGTACGGGAGAGCGAGTATATACGCGCTGCCGTTCTTCTTCATTTCGCGCATCGTATAACGGAACTTGCTGTCCTCGATATACTGCGATTTCTCTTTACCGAACAAGCTGATTCCTCCTATTTTTCTTATGGTACGGTTTCCCTCCGGCTTTCGCCGGAGAGAGTTAAACCTTAGCCATTGTAGTAGCCGAGGTCCTTCAGCTTTCTTACGATCTCAGAGTTGATGTCTCTGTTGTAGGAGCTGAGCTGATATCTCGGGTTCTTCTGGTTGTTTACTACCGCTCTGAATGCGTTGTAAACGTTACGAGTTACTGCATAGGAAGCAGGAATGATCGGTACTTCCCTCAGGTTGCTCATCTGGTCGCTGATCTTGTTGTACTCAGATGTGGACCAGTTGAGTCTGCCGAGAGCCTCGACGTTAGCCGTGTCGTAACGGCCCATCGGGCCCATGATAGCTTCGATAGTCTTACCGTATTCTACCTGAACATCTGTGGTGGTGAACCAGTCGATGAAGTTCCAGGCAGCGCCGATGTCCTTGCAGCTGTTGAAGATAACAGCGCCGGAAGAACCGGAGTTCGCGGTGTAGTTGATCTTGTAGGAGCCGTCGTCGTTCTTTGTTCTGTTGCCGTTCTCATCGTAAACGTAGGAGCCCGGAACATGTGTGAAGGACCACAGGCCCTTGATCTCAGGAGCCGCAACGCTGAGCTGGTTGTAGAACGCGTAGTTCTGGAGCAGGATCGGCATCTCACCGGTACGGAATCTGGTGAATGCGTCGTAAGTCTGGTCGAAGTCGTAGATGGTGTAGAACTTTGTCCACTTGGTGAACGCCTCAACGGCTGCCTCGGTGTCGAACGTTGTGGAGATGTACTGACCGCTTGCCTCGTCGAAGTTGTAGAAGTCCTGACCGGTCTGAAGCATCAGCAGAACGAATGTGTTGCCTGCGTCGAATACCTGAGAAGAGATATTGGACGGGAGGATAAGACCTACCTCGAGGTACTTTCTCTGGAGGTCAGGCAGCATATTGATGAGTTCGTCCCATGTTGCCGGAGGTGTTGTGTATCCGAGCTCCTCAAGTACGTCGGTGCGGTAGAAGAGCATCGGGAAGTTCTCTGTCAGCGGAAGTCCGTAAACGCCGCCGTTGAATTCGTAAAGCGTGGTGACATCAGGTGTGAAGCGGCTCACTACGTTTTCGTAGCCGGGCTGTTCCTTGAGGTTTACGAGAAGTCCTCTCGAAGCGCAGACAACCGGGAAGTCGCCGCCGATGAACAGTGCGACCTCAGGGCCCTTGCCGGCGAGGGTTGCCTCAAGAACGGCGCCCTGTACCAGCGAGATGTTTACCTTGGTATCGTTGTTGGGGTTGTACTCGGAGCTTACAAGCTCGTTAACTACCGTTGCCTGGTCACGGCCGAGGGAGATCCATACGTTAAGGGTCTTCTCAAGTCCTGTGGAATCGGAAACGGAGGTGTAGTCCTCAAAGAAGGAGCCGATGAACGACTGGAAGCCGAATGCGAGAGCCTCAAAGAAGTTCGCACCGCTCTTGCGGAATTCGTCATGGCAGGTCTTGACCTCGATGTAGTCGAGCTCAAGGGGCTGGTTGCGGTAGTCTCTCATCCACGCGGAAACAGCGGAGATCTGATCCTTGATGGAGGAAAGCATCTGCGGGAGATCCTCAGGGTGATCTACCGCCATCTGGAGGATAACTGCGAGGGTCTGGAGCGTGGAAGCCTCAGAGCCTGCGCCTGTCAGCGCCTCGATGCCGTTCTTCTCAGCGTAGAGCTGGTCGATGGCTCTCTTGAAGAAGTCAAACAGACCGTCGATCTGGTCCTCGAGGTAGTAGTCGTTGTACTCGTCGGGGCTCGGACCGGTGATCATGAGGATACGTCTGTAATAGTAGTTCAGCTCGAATATGAGGTCGTCCAGACGCTCCATTACCTCGCCGATATCGCCCGGGATAGCTTCCAGCATGATCTCGTTCACGCCCTTGTTGAGGTGAACGTAGATGTAGTTGCCGTCAGCGTCCTTGAGGTCAACGGTCTGCCAGTTGGGGTCGTACTGGATCTTGACATCGTCAAGCTCCTTGCAGGGAACGACGCCGTTTATGTACACGCGGCGGTTGGAGAAGAATCCGCGCATCGTGCTCTGACGACATCTGAGCTGTATCTTGTAATAGCCGTCCTCCGGCACGTCTACCTGCCATGCGATGGACTGAGTAGCCTTGTTCCATGTATCGGCGCCGATTGTGTTGTAGCGCTTGTTTACAGGGTGGGAGGGGCTTACGGAGCAGTCCGTTCTGTCGTATGTGGGGTAAAGTGTGGAAGCGGTGGTGTAGTAGCTGTTTTCCGCCTCGATATGGCCGATATCGGTGTTGCTTCCGAATGCGGGAGTAGCCTCGATCTCAGCCTCGGTGGGAGCTATCTCTGCATAAGAGGGGAGCTCCTCGGAGTTGAAGAACTTCATGCTCTTCAGATAGAAATTCGTCTTGACACCTGTGAGGGACAGTGTGTGCTCGCCCTCGGAAAGGTAGAAGAAATACGGGGTGTTGATAAGTCCGTCCTTATCCTTTATAGGATAGGTGACCCATGTGTTGTACTCGACCTGCGGGGGGCGCTTCTGGTTCTTCTTGCGTGCGTCCCAGCCGATGGCGGTCTCGTTCTGCCAGTAGCGGTCGAGCTCAACGAGCTTTACCTCGTCGAACGGATACTCGCCGTCGATCTTCATTTCCACCTCGATGGTGGTGTTCGTCGCCGTAATGGGGTGATAGAACATCTCGAGGTTGTACAGACCGGCAGTCTTGACGTCGAAGTGCCATGTGAGTGTGCCTTCGCAGTCAACCCATGCGACGCACTTCTTTTCGCCCTCGTAATCCTCGAGCTTTACGTCGATATCGTCGCTCTGCTCGAAGTCGGTGACGTCGATGTTGACATCTTCCATCGGTTTAGCCGCGTCTGTATACTTTGCTATGTACTTTCTGTACGCGTTTTTGTTGCTGACGATACTGAGGCTCTCCATATCGGAGCTGGACGATGTGCTCGTCTCAGCTTCCGCTGAAGCGCCCGGCGCCAGCTGAACCTGAATCATGGTCGCAGCCACCACAGCCGACATAAACAGTGATGTGACCTTCTTCAGCTTCGCTTTTCGCTCATTTGCCACAGTGAAATCCACCTTTCCTAAAAACTGCTTTGCAGCAAATCGGGTTCTCCCTCCCGATCATTTACATTGTTACCCACGCGGGTAAATGGAGATCCGTCCGTCCTCTAGCTCCACGCGGACCTTGTCGCCGCCCCTGATGCCGAGTTCTTCGAGGTACTCCTTGGGGATCTGGAGCCGTCCTGCGCGGTCGAGCACCGTCAGCTCCTCATGGGCTGCGGCTTCCTCCTCCGAAAGTTCGCCGAACGACTTTGCAATGCCCGGCTTCCGCACGAGCTCGGTGGAGGTCTTTCCGTCACGGATCGCCACCACGCGGTCTATCTGTGCAGACAGCTTTGTATCATGCGTTACAATGATTATCGTAACGCCCATTGCCTTGTTCAACTGCCGGAACACGTCAAGTATCAGCTTTGACGTCGCCGTGTCCACGGAACCCGTGGGCTCGTCAGCCAGCAGCAGCTTCGGGTTGTTGGAGAGCGCTATCGCTATCGCGACCCTCTGCTGTTCGCCGCCGGACATCTGATCCAGACGGCTGTTTTTTCTGTGTGAAAGCCCCACCATATCGAGCAGCTCGTTCGCGCGCTGGCTTCTTCCGGAGTAGCCGGAGAGCAGCATCGGCATTTCAACGTTCTGCTTCGCCGTGAGGTAAGGGATCAGGTTTCTTGCGTTGTTCTGCCAGACGAATCCGACGGTCTTGCGCTTGTACTCTATGAAATCCTTTTCCGTGAATTTCAGGAGGTCGGCTCCGTCAACGTAGAGGCTTCCCGCCGAGGGTCTGTCAAGCCCGCCCAGCATATTCAGCAGTGTGGATTTTCCGCTGCCGCTGGCGCCTATCAGTCCCATCAGCTCGCCGCGCTCCACCGTGAGGTCAAGCCCTTGCAGAGCCATTACCTCAACGTCGCGGGATTTGTAGATCTTTACAAGGTTTTCCGCCTGCACCATGATGTTTTCGGGCGGGGCAAGGAGTACTTTTTTAGGCATCTGTGCCCTCCCCCGGAACATTCTCCTTAACGTCAGAAATCACGCCGTCCTCCAGCGTGTAAACGATATCAGCCTGTTCCATCATTGTGGTATCATGCGTCGTCATGACTATTGTAAGATCGTTCTGCCTTACGAGGTCGCGGAACAGCTTCATTACCGCCATTGCAGTGGGGGAATCAAGCTCTGCCGTGGGCTCGTCGGCGAAGATGATCTTGGGTGAATGTGAGATAGCTCTGGCGATCGCAACTCTCTGCTGTTCGCCGCCGGACATCTCCCCGGGTCTGTGGTTCATTCGCTTCTCCAGACCTACCTGAATCAAGCTCTGTCGTGCTCTTTCGACGCGCTCCTTATAAGGGAGCCTGGTGAGCCGCAGCGCGAATTCCACGTTCTCGAAAGCGGTCATCGTTGAGATGAGAGCCACGGACTGGAACACGAACGCCATCTCCACGCGCCGGAGTCTGTCCCGTTCCGGGTCAGGAAGCTTGGTGATATCCCTGTCGAGGAAGAGCACCTCGCCGGAAGTCGGGCGGTCAAGCGCACCGAGAATATTGATCAGCGTAGTTTTACCGGAGCCGGAACGCCCGCGCAGAACGGAAAGCCGGTTCGGCGGGATCTGTAAATTGATCCCTTTGAGTGCATGGACAGTACTTCCGTCCCCGATTTCAAAATCCATGCAGATGTTTCGTGCTTCTATAATGTGTTTCATAATACCTCGCCTGCACAGGATTTGACGGAATGACCACTATTCCATAACACCGCCATCATAAATACCTTTTTAATTATATCAAATTTACCCGCTAATGTCAATAAGCATTGAATTTTTTTAGGCATTATGGAGAAATTGTCGTTCATAATCATTTTTTAGGCAGTGCTATGTTGCTAAACGTTTCCACTCTATATATTGTGGTTGTACGCACAGATTTGCACCTTTTACTGCGATATATTGTTGAAATCTTTAAACTTGTTTTTTTAACTTTAGCTAAATTCCTTAAATAAGGCTTTTGTACCCCTTCTTCTAGCAATTTGCACAAACTTTCTTAAAAAAGTTTATTAAAATATACCATAAGCATTACATATTCTAATTAGGAACTCCGAACTTTGCCGGATAATACAAAAAACCCGCCCCTTGCGGAGCGGGTCTTTCTTATCGTTTAGAAGCGATATCGTTCAGCGTGGCTGAATTACTTT
>CALBGD010000049.1 GCA_937893735.1 uncultured Clostridia bacterium
CCCGCCCCGTTTGCAGCTGCTGCGGAGCGACAATTGAAACCGATGACTACTACACATTTGAAGGCAGCATACTCTGCGATGATTGCTACCACAGCGAAACCGTCACTTGCGAACACTGTGGTGACAGAATCTGGGCTGACGATAACGCAGGCTCTGATAGTATGCCGCTCTGCAATTCGTGCTACGACGATTACTACACGACCTGCGAATGCTGCGGCAGAATCATTCACCGGGACTACGCTAACTACGACGATGACGATGACTACGCCTACTGCGACCGCTGCTACGAGGAACGTCAGAACAGTTCCATTCACGAGTACAGCTACAAGCCCGACCCGATATTTTACGGTGACAGCAAGCGCTATTTCGGCGTGGAACTTGAAATCGACGAGGGCGGCAAGAACGGTGACAACGCTGATGCGCTTCTGGGTATCGGCAACCGGATTGCAGAGCACATTTACATAAAATCTGATGGTAGCCTGTCAGACGGTATGGAGATAGTAACTCACCCCATGTCCTTGAAATACCACAAGGAGAAAATGCCCTGGGCGGAAATCATGCGTTCAGCAATTCGCATGGATTATCGCAGCCACAAAACTTCGACCTGCGGACTTCATGTACACGTAAACAGAACAGCCTTCGGCAGTATCCGGGAATCACAGGACGAGTGCATTTCCCGGGTGCTTTATTTCGTGGAACACCACTGGCTGGAACTGCTGAAATTCAGCCGCAGGACTGAGTACCAAATGAACCGCTGGGCTGCGAGATACGGCTATAAGAACAGTCCGAAAGAGATTCTGGAGGACGCCAAGAAAGGCTGCAACGGTCGCTATGCTTGCGTAAACATCACGAATTATCACACGATAGAATTCCGTATGTTCCGCGGCACGCTCAAGTACAATACGCTTATAGCCACTCTGGAGCTTGTGGACAAAATCTGCGAGCTAGCAACTGGCCTGACAGACAGCGAACTGAAATCCGTAAGCTGGTCTGACTTTGTAGGCTCACTTGATGACAGTACTGAGCCCGAACTTATCACATACCTGAAAGAGCGTCAGCTCTACATAAATACACCAATCACGGCAGAGGAGGACGAATAATTATGTGCGCAATTTTCGGCTTGATAGACTATAATCATACTTTAAATGCGAAGCAGCGTGAGAAGCTGCTTCGCGTACTCTCAGAGGAATGCGAGGAACGCGGAACCGACGCAACAGGCTATGCTTTTAACCACAATGGCAAACTCACAATTTACAAGCGTCCCTATGCTGCTCATAAGGTACATCTCAGGCTACATGACGATTCAAATGTAATAATGGGACACACCAGAATGGCAACGCAAGGAAACAAACTCGATAACCGCAACAACCACCCGTTCCCCGGAACGGTGAACGGAACGCATTTTGCGCTTGCACATAACGGGGTGCTTCACAATGACGTCAGACTTCGCAAACAGATGTCACTGCCGAATACTCCAGTCAAAACGGATAGCTACATTGCGGTTCAATTACTGGAACAGCAGAAAACCCTAGACATTCAGTCTATCTCCGAAATGGCTGAGCTTGTCGAGGGTTCTTTTGTGTTCACAGTTATGGACGAGCATAATAACGTGTATTTCGTCAAGGGCGATAATCCGCTGGCTTTATACCATTACGAAACCTGCGGACTGTACGTTTACGCCAGCACGGAAGCAATCCTCGACCGTGCACTTACACGTCTCGGAATCATCAGCATTGAGCACCAGAAAATCAACACGTCCTGCGGTGACATTCTGAAAATCGACAGCACGGGTGCAATGGAACAAGGGATGTTCGACACAACAAATCTGATGATGTACGATTACCGCTATTTTCGCCGTGATTGGTGGAATGTTCCCGAATCATGCGAAAGTGAACCGCAGGACGTGAAACAGCTGAAAGACTTTGCTAGCTCTATCGGCATAGCCCGTGAGGATATTGACCTGCTCTTAAGCTACGGCTATTTCGTGGAAGAGATAGAAGAAATGCTCTACCAGCCCGGAGTTATCGAGGAAGCATTATGCGAAATTCTGAATGAATGCGCATACGACTACTGCGGTGAATTCTGATGAAGAATTTCGTATTCGGATATGCACGAGTTTCTACCGAGCAGCAAAACCTCGACCGTCAGCTTGATATGCTCCAGAAATACGGCGTGGATTTCATCTACAACGAAAAGATGACTGGCACGAAACGCAACCGTCCTGAACTTGAAAAACTTCTTGAACGCCTGGTCGAGGGAGACACAGTTGTAGTGGAATCCCTTTCCAGGCTCGGAAGAAGCACCAAAGACCTGATATGGCTAATGGAAACTTTCAACGCGAAAGGCGTAAATCTTGTATCGCTGAAAGAATCCATCGACACCACGACAAGCACAGGAAAATTGCTGTTCACATTGATGTCAGCACTAGCGCAGTTCGAACGTGATGTTCTGGCTGACAGAACCAGAGAGGGATTAGCCGCTGCCCGTGCCAGAGGACGTAATGGTGGTCGAAAGCCAATCGACAGCGATGCCGTTCGCAAGGCTGTGAAGCTCTACAAGACCGGACAGTACACAGTTAGTGAAATAACTGAACTGACTGGTGTCAAGAAAACCACGCTTTACAAAAATCTGCAAAGATAGCAGAGAAAAATAAGTCTGTTTCACCACAGGCTTATTTTTTATTAAATTGCTCCAAATAACGCCTTGAAATCAAAGGCAAAATGTGGTATAATGAATAATGACATAGAAGATTTGTTGGATTTTAAGTCCATATAAATATCAGGAGGAAAAAACGTGATAACCGGAGAACTCAAAAATAAAATCGACAGCCTATGGGACATATTTGCAGCCGGAGGTCTTACCAATCCGCTTGACGTTATCGAGCAGATAACATACCTCATGTTCATACATGACCTTGACAGTAAGGCAGATGTCCGTGGTGATACATACGGGTATCTTCTTGCTAAGATTGCTTCCGCAGGCAGAAATGGACAG
>CALBGD010000050.1 GCA_937893735.1 uncultured Clostridia bacterium
AGCGCCAGCAGAGCCTTAGAAAACTCCACCTTTGCCTCTGCCGCTGCCAGAAAGCAGTCCTCACGGGCTTCGGTGAGCTTTTGCAGCTCGTCCGGGGTCATTTCGTCCAGAAGAAGCCCACTCTCCCCCTCCTTTTCGGCAGCTGCCGCCGTGACATAATCGCGCATCGCCGCGCCCAACGCATAGTACGCCTGCACCGAAGCATTCAGTGGAGCAGTGCAGTCAGCCGCCTCGTATTTGGAAGGCTCAATCCCCTCCGGGACGTAAAGTGAACCAAGCTGCGACAGGTCGGTGAATGCTTCGCAATTCAGCTTCAGCGCGTCGGTTATCAGGTATACACCGTTGAAGTCAAAATCGTCCTTCAGAGTTTCGCCGGTTATACTCTCGATATCCGATTTCATCACACTTATGTCAAACAGCAAAGCCTTGATATCGAAGTAAATATCGTCCGCTTCGTCCCTTGCGCTTTGCGCGGTCTTGGTGTCACTTTCACCGGTAAGCACGAGTCTTTCCAGCTTCTCGGCATTGTCCCGGCGCGACTCATACCTGCCGATAAGTATTTTCAGCCTTTTCAGAGCTACATCGTAATCCATAAGCTTTCCGGCAAGCTCCCTGCCGGTTTTCGCCGTTTCATCATGGTATTGCTGCGCAATAGCGAGAAGCTCGGTATATATCGCCGCTGTATCCGGAGCTTCCTCCGGCGGCTGCGGTTCGGATTGCTCCTCTGAGCTGCCGGTCTCCTCGGCTGAGCACTGCGGAATAGCCTCAGACTGCTCCGCAGTTTCAGACGAGGTAAACGAATAAGTCTTGACCGCCTCGTACAGCTCGCTGTTGAGCCGCGTAAGCTCCGGGGTGTAGCCCTCGGAAACGCTTGCCGCGCATTTTCCCTCGGAGTACAGAGTATATGCACAGGCACTCGCCGCAGCGGAGAAAAACACGACCGCCGCTGACACCGCTGATATTATCCTCTTGTTCATCTCCGCACCTCCCGATCGTTATTCTTCGCCGAAGCCCAGGCTGGAAAAATCGCTGATGTCAAGTCCCAGCTCCTCAAACAGGCTTATTATCTCATCAGAGCTAAGCCCGGAGTCTGTCCCGGCGTCTCCGGCGGAGCCGCTTACCGCCCCGTCCGCCGGTCTTGCTGACTTCAGGAGCAGCGTTCCATCGGCGCTGTCCGTCCAGTAATATACCGTAACCCCATCGTATTGCGCCGCATAGCACTTCACGCCGACGCTGTCGATACCGAAGCGCTCAGCCGCCCAGCCGGGAAGTTCGGCACCCTCTACCGTTTTCACATACTCTGCATTGTGAGCGTTTATGTCGCTTGCCGAACGTATCTTCTGCGCCGTGCCGCTGATTGGGCGAATGAACGCCTCTGCCACCTGAGCCGGGCTGTCCCCATATGCAAAGCTACATTTCAGCGCAATGCCAAAGGCGCTGTACGTAAGGTAAAAGCAGTCGCTGTCAACGGTCTGTTCAAGGCTGGGTATCATCTCCCTGACCTTGCCCGGCTCTGCGCCTATTATCGTTCGGTAATCAAAATCATCATCAAGGAACGAACCCGTATATGTGAACGTCCCCGTCACATCCGACAGCGTTCCTGCTCCGTTCATCTGGTCGCCGGAGAAGCAGCCCTCATACTTCATTCCGTTCGGGAAGGTGCGCTCAGCCGCGCCGACAATGACGCCCTCTGCGAAGCTGCCCACGGTGACGCTGCCATCTGTTCCGTACAGCGTGCCGCTGCCGCTGTATACACCGTCCTCGAACTCGCCGGAATACAGCTTTGCGCCGTCCTTGTCATACAGTGTTGCGTTTCCGGAATACTTCCCCATATCAAAGCCGCCGGAATACAGCTTCTTTCCATTCTCGGCGTATATCACTCCCATGCCGTTGTAAAGCCCATCGGTGAAGCTGCCGTTGTACCTGATGACGCCGCTCTGGTAATATTCCAGCCCGGCGCCGTTGAGCAGACCGTTGCTGAAGCTACCGGAAAACCACACCGTGCCGTCAGCATACAATATCCTGCCCTCGCCGCATATCACTCCGTCAGTGAAATTCCCATCGTAATACATCGTTCCGCCGCGTGTGAGAGTACCTCTGCCGTTCAGCTTGCCATTGTCGAACACTCCGCTGAAACAGTCGCCGTTTTCATCGGTCAGTTCGCCTACGCCGTTGTATCTGCCGCCTGTAAATTCACCCCTGTACATCACAGCGCCGTCCTCGTAATAAAGGATACCATCGCCCTCGTATAAGCCGTCGGAATACGTGCCGACGTATTTATTTCTGCCGTTTTCGTAAAATTCCTCGCCGTTTTCTACAGCCTTGCCGTCCTTAAGTCTGCCGGAGAATTTCACTTGCTTATAATCGTCGTCGTAGTAAACGCACACCCTGCCGGAATAAGAGGACAAAGCGCTGTCGTCTGCCACGAAATCCTTCACCCAGAACCAGCTCGTCAGCAACGGGTGAAGCAGGAATATGTACAGCAGCGGCACCGCCACGATTATCACCGCAAGCAGCAGCACCAGCGACTTGGCAATATAGAAACCGCCCCAATCGAAATAGTCCTCGCGCTTTTCCGGCTTAGTCTTTATTATCTTGGGGAGCTTCTTTGTTAATCCGGGTACGGCGCTGACAAGCCTGCCGGCACTGAACAGATACCGCACCCTTGAAATAACCGTCCTGAACGGTCTCAGGAACAGGTTTTTCAGCACTCGCCCCAGCGTTCTGAAGGTGCTGAACAGTTTATTTACCATACCGATAAGTTCCTTCCATTATGTCAGCACTCCTGCGCGCCGTCAGAATAAACCGTGTAGGTAAGCTGCTTCTTTTCCGCAGAGATGTTATACTCGGAAATATACAGGTAATTTCTCGAAACTCCGTCATCTGCGGCATATTTAGCGATGTCCATGAATACGTTTCTCGCGTTGACGAAATCCTGCTTCTTGAACAGGTTCACACCCAGCTCAAATTTCATCATGAACTGCTCCTTCAGCTTTATCATAGAATAGGGGTCGCTGTCAAACATATCGTACAGCTCCCGCGTTCCCTCGGATGTCACAAAACTGCCTATGTGGCGGCTTCTGTACTTTTCACCCGGCAGAGATCTGAACGCGCTTTCGGTGCAGACGATGTACAGTCCGCTGTCAGAAAGCACCTTCTCTATTTCTTCGGACTCATTTATTGCGGTTGATACAACGGTAGGCTCCATTCGGCGGTCATCGCCGATAAATCCGAGCAGTACCTCGCCCTCGCTGATGACCATTCTCACCTCGGCGGTGCGTTTGTTTCGTGAGCGCTGAACATCGTTGTATGCGCTTATCGTCTCGCGTATCCTTATCGCCGCCTGAAGGGCGCTTTCGGTGCTTTCCGGGAAGATAGCGCTCAGTCCGTTGAACAGGAAGTTATAACCCGTGCCGCCATATGAATCTATCACCGGCATGATATGCTCATACACGGAATTGATGCTGCTGAAAATATCCTGCGCCTCCATACCGGAGAGAAGCTGCGAAAAATCAAACCTCAGGAACAGCACCGCCATATGCTTTTTAGCATGGAGCGATTTTCCCACCTTCTCTATACGGCTCTCACCGAGGTTAGCGAGGAAGCTCTGCGGAACAAATCGGTAATAAGAATTGTTCAAACGCTCAAGACTGGTGGTCTTTTCGATGATATGTCGCGCAAGTCCCTTAACAGAGACCGCAAGCTCCTCGACCTCGTCCCCGGACCGGATATCCACCGGTGTGGTGTATTCACCCCCGGCGATCCTGTCTACTGAGCGCTTCAGCTTTCTGACAGAATGCGCGGTTATATTCTCAATGACCATAAACAGTGCAACAAGGCATCCGCCGCCCAGAACGACATATATCATCAGCATTCTTCTGATACCGTGGCTTGCAGAGGAAAGCTCGTTTATCTCGCTGCCAACTATCATGAAC